>NZ_JBMKHT010000007.1:0-143353 GCF_049238165.1 Enterobacter cloacae complex sp. IR5422
CGGGTCTGGCGGCGTTTACTGGAAAACTCACTGTCGGCAAAAGTCAGTTGCTGGCTCATCCGGTTACTCATTCTGGGTTCAGGTTACAACACGATGATCTCACATCTCGGACTTATTCGCACCTTCCCTAACCGATACTAATGAACCGTGAGGCTTAACCTTACAACGCCGAAGGTGTTTTGGCGAAGAGACAGATTTTCAGCCTGATACAGATTAACAGAATTTGCCTGGCGGCTTTAGCGCGGTGGTCCCACCTGACCCCATGCCGAACTCAGAAGTGAAACGCCGTAGCGCCGATGGTAGTGTGGGGTCTCCCCATGTGAGAGTAGGGAACTGCCAGGCATCAAATTTAGCGTGCTGATATGGCTCAGTTGGTAGAGCGCACCCTTGGTAAGGGTGAGGTCCCCAGTTCGACTCTGGGTATCAGCACCACTTTATACTTAGGTTAAAGTTCGGCAAGAAGTAAAAGAATTTGTCTGGCGGCTTTAGCGCGGTGGTCCCACCTGACCCCATGCCGAACTCAGAAGTGAAACGCCGTAGCGCCGATGGTAGTGTGGGGTCTCCCCATGTGAGAGTAGGGAACTGCCAGACATCAAATAAGTGAAAAGGCCATCCGAAAGGATGGCCTTTTTGCGTTATGATTTTCGTGAAAACGGTAGGCCCGGTAAGCGCAGCGCCACCGGGCAAAAAGATCTGATTAATGAATCACCTGTGACAGGAATGCTCGCGTACGTTCTGACTTCGGATGCGCAAAGAACTCATCTGGCGGCGCCTGCTCAACAATCTCCCCACGATCCATAAAGATCACCCGGTCAGCCACGGTTCGCGCGAACCCCATCTCATGCGTGACACACAGCATGGTCATGCCGGATTGTGCCAGTCCAATCATGGTATCCAGAACCTCCTTCACCATTTCCGGATCGAGGGCTGATGTCGGTTCATCAAACAGCATAATTTTCGGTTTCATACACAGTGAACGGGCGATAGCCACACGCTGCTGCTGTCCACCCGATATCTGACCGGGAAACTTATTGGCATGCTCTGCGATACGTACACGCTCCAGATAGTGCATTGCCAACGCCTCGGCTTCCTTTTTCGGCATCTTTCGTACCCAAATCGGTGCGAGCGTACAGTTCTGCAGAACGGTCAGGTGCGGAAACAGATTAAAGTGCTGAAATACCATTCCCACTTCCTGACGCACGCGTTCGATATTGCGGATATCTTCATTCAGCTCGATACCATCAACCACGATGCGTCCTTGCTGATGCTCTTCAAGGTGGTTAATACAGCGAATGGTTGTGGATTTCCCGGAGCCGGACGGGCCGCACAGGACAATGCGTTCGCCCTGTTTGACCTTGAGATTAATGTCTTTCAGGACATGAAACTGTCCGTACCATTTGTTCACGTCTTCCAGCGTAATCATCGCGTCGGCGGGTGTCATAGTTATTTGGCTCATATTTTCCTCAGTGCGGTGTACGCCCGGTGTTAAAGCGCTTTTCCAGATGCTGGCTGTAGCGCGACATGCTAAAACAAAAGATCCAGTAGATTAGGGCAGCAAAGACATATCCTTCGGTGGACATACCCAGCCAGACAGGGTCAACGGTTGCCTGTTGTACGCTGCTAAAGAGATCGAACAACCCGATGATGATCACCAGGCTGGTATCCTTGAAGAGGGCAATGATCGTGTTGACCAGGCCCGGGATGACCAGCTTGAGTGCTTGTGGAAGAATCACCAGTCCCTGCGTTTTCCAGTAACCGAGAGCCAGTGATTCCGCCGCTTCGTACTGGCCTTTAGGCAACGCCTGCAGACCACCGCGCACAACTTCAGCGACATAGGCGGACTGGAAGAGAATCACCCCGACCAGGGCACGAATTAGTTTGTCGATCGTTGTCCCTTCTGCCATAAACAGCGGCAGCATGACTGACGACATAAAGAGAACGGTAATAAGCGGCACGCCGCGCCAGAACTCAATGAAGATAACGGAGAGCACGCGAACGATCGGCATTTTTGAACGCCGTCCGAGGGCTAGTAAAATCCCCCACGGCAGAGCACCGGCTATCCCCACTGACGCGATAATCAACGTCAGCGTCAGTCCGCCCCACTGGCGTGTTTCAACGCGTTCCAGCCCCAGAAAACCGCCATACAAGAGCACCCAGACAATAATTGGATAAATCACTGCCCAGACGGCAATATAGCGTCCACGGTGAGGCAGCTTTTTCCAGAACATGACTGCGACAGAGAGCAGACCGATAACCAGCGCCAGATTAATCCGCCAGCGCTGTTCATGCGGATACAATCCATACATGAACTGACCGAAACGTTCATGAATAAACACCCAGCAGGCACCGGCTTTTGTACAGTCAGCTCGGGTTGAACCGACCCAGTTGGCCTGTAAAAACGCCCAGTTCAGCAGGGGAGGAATCAATTCCCACATGAGCCACAGGCAGACAATCGTCAGCAGGCTGTTACTCCAGCTGGAGAACAGATTCTTTCGCGCCCAGAGAATGAAACGTCCACCTGTCGAGTTGGCAGGGCGCGAGGCGTGCGACAGTATCGCTTTTGTCATCATAGATCCTTAGCGCTCGACCAGTGCTATACGACGGTTATAGAGGTTCATCAGCAGTGAAATTACCAGGCTGATGATGAGATAGACAGACATGGTGATGGCGATGGTTTCAATGGCTTGTCCGGTCTGGTTAAGCACGGTTCCGGCGAAGAGTGACACCATATCCGGATAACCAATAGCGGCGGCCAGCGACGAGTTTTTGACGATGTTAAGATACTGGCTGGTCAGAGGCGGAATGATGACCCGCAACGCCTGCGGAATAATGACCTGGCGAAGCGTCACCGTATGCGGTAATCCTAATGAGCGTGCCGCTTCGTGTTGCCCGTGCGGGACGGCCTGGATCCCGGCACGAATAATCTCAGCGATAAAGGCTGAGGTATAAATCGATAGCGCCAATGTCAGGGCCGCCAGTTCAGGAATTAACACCATTCCCCCCTGGAAGTTAAAGCCTCGCAGATGGGGAACATCCCAGTGCAACGCGGCGCCAAACAGCCAGTGTGCCACTAGCGGCAGGCTAACGATCAGGATGACTGCGGTGGGCCAGGTTCTACGAAGCTGACCGGTTTTGATCTGATGCTTGCGGTTAAAACGGAATACCCCAGCGGAGAGGGTAAGCGCTATCACAATCGCGCCGATGAAAGCGTACAGTCCTTCGCCCGGCTGAGGAGAAGGAATGGATAACCCACGGTTACTCAGGAAAAACAGCTCAAACGCGTCGACGGCCTGACGGGGACCAGGAAGGTTACGCAGTACGGCGAAATACCAGAAGAAGATCTGCAGCAGCGGGGGGATATTGCGGAACGTCTCGATATAAACCGTCGACAGTTTCCGCAGGAGCCAGTTTTCAGAAAGACGCGCCAGACCAATAAAGAAGCCCAGTATCGACGCGAAGACGATACAAAGCGCCGATACCAGCAGCGTATTCAGTAAACCGACCACGAACACGCGTCCATACGTGTCACCTTCCTGGTAATCAATAAGATGCTGAACAATGCCAAACCCCGCGCTGCGATCTAAAAACGCGAAACCGGAGGTAATGCCGCGATTATTCAGGTTGGTGATGGTGTTATGGATGAGATACACGGCGATGAGAACAACCGCAACAATAGCAATAATCTGGAATAGCCAGGCGCGGACCGCGGGATGAGAAAAGGATAGCGATCCTTTTACGGCTGAGCGGCGATGGGACATAAAGAAACCTCAGTAACCATGACTCTGGAGTGGGCACTGCCAGAGCAGTGCCCGTTACAGCTATGACTTAACGTACTGGTGGTGCGTACTGAATACCGCCGTTGTTCCAGAGATTGTTCTGGCCGCGTTTGATCTTCAGCGGGCTTTCCGATCCCACGTTGCGTTCAAAGATCTCAGAGTAGTTGCCCACCTGTTTGATGATGTTGTAGGCCCACTTGTTATCCAGCTTCAGATCCTTGCCGAAATCACCTTCTGTACCCAGCAGGTGTGCCATATCCGGGTTGGATGGTTTAGCCGCTTTCTCATCCACGTTTTTCGAGTTGATGCCCATCTCTTCTGCGTTCAGCATGGCAAACAGCGTCCAGCGAACAATAGAGAACCAGTCTTCATCGCCGCGACGAACGACAGGGCCGAGAGGTTCTTTGGAGATCACTTCAGGCAGGACAATCCACTCTGCCGGATTGCTCAACTTAATGCGTAAGGCATACAGCTGTGACTGGTCAGAGGCCAGCGTGTCGCAACGGCCGGATTCCAGCGCTTTAGCCGACTCATCCGAGCGGTCGAATGTCACTGGCGTGTATTTCATGTTATTTGCTTTGAAATAATCGGCGACGTTCAGCTCGGTATCGGTGCCCGCCTGAATACAAACGGTCGCACCATCCAGCTCTTTGGCGCTTTTCAGGCCTGCTTTATTGTGGGTCAGGAAGCCGATCCCGTCATAATAGGTCACGCCCGTAAATGACATCCCCATACCCGCGTCGCGGGAGGAGGTCCAGGTGGTATTACGGGAGAGCATGTCAACCTCGCCGGACTGCAGTGCCGTAAAGCGTTCTTTCGCCGTCAGCGGGGTATATTTCACTTTGCTGTCATCGCCAAAAACGGCGGCGGCAACACCACGGCAGACATCTACATCAATACCGGTAAATTTGCCGTTCGCATCGGCATAAGAGAAGCCAGGCAAACCGTCACTGATACCACATTGAACAAAACCTTTCTTTTTAACGGCATCCAGTGTCGTTCCCGCATGGGCTTGACCGGCTACGGCAAACATCATGCCTGCAGCGGCCAGGCTGGCTATCATCGTCTTTTTCATAATGCTTCCTGTGTGGCGAAATTTATCGTTATAGAGGCGTTTTTAAACGCTTTACCTGTCTGTGGCTTTGGCCAACGTTTATAAAGCAAACGTAATGCCAGTTTTGCGTTCGGCAAAATAAGAGATGAGTGAACGCTTAATGCTGAGTGTAGACAGGCTTAAATAAAACGAGCGCCCTGAAACGGTGCGAAATTACAACCTGTGCCACAAATTGGAGCAAAAGTTTTGAGTCGCGCCAGAAAAAAGAAGAGATAGTTTCCAGAGTGAATATTGGCAGGATATTCAATAATATTAATGTGTGAAAATCATCACAATAGAACAGGTAATTTAAAAAAGTGTACGAAAAAGATGTGACTGGCTTCAGGCTGAAATGAAAGGCACGAATAAATACGGGGCTATTTTTTTACTTCTTTGAAAATAGTGCACTGATTAAAAGCAAAAGCGCGGCCAGAGCCGCGCTTTCTTAACTGATGTTACTTCGTCAGGGCAACAATACCCAGCGTCAAGCCCGCCACTGCGGCAGCGCCGCCAGCGATAGCACCTGCTGTTTCCCAGTTGTCCTGGGTGGTGCCTTTCATACAGGTATTGGTATGAACCAGTCGGCCCTGGTCGTCGTAAACCGGTACACATGGAGAGTCGTGCGCGCAACCAGCAAGCAGCGCAGCGAGTAGTGCAACGGAAATGAATCTTTTCATGATGTTACCTCAGTATTATTTCTCGTCCGCTATAAAGCCAGGAGGGCAATTAACGAACTGGAGGTTATTTTACCACCGGGGTAAGTCCGCGTTACACGAGGAATAATCTCAAATTATGTAGTTTGTAAAAATCGTGGAGAAAAATCGATTTCCGGACGAATTAATGGAGACATTATGAAGGGGTAAGAGAGTGTTTTTACTTAATGCAAATCACTGTATTTTTAACATGGCTTTCGCTTAATGCCTAATTCATTGTTTATGTTAAAAATAAAAAAGGCACCAGAGGTGCCTTTTTAGGGAAATGTTAATCTTTATGGCGGGTAAAGCGTCGACGAACAACCACAAAGAAGACGGGCACGAAGAAAATCGCCAGAAGCGTTGCGGAAAGCATTCCCCCCATCACACCCGTACCGACGGCGTTTTGCGCACCGCTCCCGGCTCCGGTACTGATCACCAGCGGCATGACGCCAAGGATAAAGGCCAGGGAGGTCATCAGGATCGGTCGAAGGCGCATCCTTGACGCTTCAAGCGTAGCTTCAATGATGCCTTTACCTTCTTTCTCCATCAGGTCTTTAGCAAATTCGACGATCAGGATGGCGTTTTTCGCCGACAGACCAATTGTGGTCAGCAGGCCGACCTGGAAATAGACGTCATTGTTTAACCCGCGTAGCGAGGCTGCGAGAAGGGCCCCGATGACCCCCAACGGCACAACCAGCATAACGGAGAACGGAATGGACCAGCTTTCATACAGCGCTGCCAGACACAAGAACACCACGATCAGTGAAATGGCGTACAGTGCAGGCGCCTGGTTACCCGAAAGTCGCTCTTGGTAAGACATTCCCGTCCAGTCATAACCGATGCCGGAAGGCAATTTTGCCGCGAGGCTTTCCATCATAGCCATGGCCTCACCGGTACTTTTACCCGGGGCTGATTCGCCGAGGATCTCCATCGAAGGCATTCCGTTGTAGCGCTCCAGACGAGGTGAACCATAAACCCAGTGAGCGTTGCTAAAGGCTGAGAACGGCACCATTTCCCCGTTCGCGCTGCGCACATAAAGGTTGTTAATATCCCCTGGCAACATACGGAATTTCGCGTCGGCCTGTACATAGACTTTTTTCACGCGGCCATGATCGATAAAGTCATTCACATAGGTGCCCCCTAAGGCCGTCGAAATCGTCTGGTTGACGTCAGAAAGACTGACGCCCAGCGCCTGTGCTTTCTCCTGATCGACATCCAGTTTGAACTGAGGCGTATCTTCAAGACCGTTTGGGCGTACGCGCACCAGCAGGTCAGGATGCTCTTTCACCATGCCGAGCAGCTGGTTACGCGCCTGCGTCAGCTGGGTATGCCCCAGGTTTGCCTGATCGATAAGTTCAAAGTCGAAGCCCGTTGCGGTACCTAACTCAATAATAGCGGGCAGGTTAAACGGGAATACAAGGCCGTCTTTAATCTGACTGAAAGCTTTTGTCGCGCGACCCACAATGGCTTCAACGCCATTTTCCGCCCCAGGACGCTCTTCCCAGGGCTTCAGGCTGATGAAGGCAATACCGGAGTTCTGACCCTGGCCGCTAAAGCTAAAGCCGTTTACGGTAAAGACGGATTCAACATTTGCTTTCTCTTTGTTCAGGTAGTAGTCCTGAACCTGGTCGAGAACCTGCTGAGTACGCGTCTGGGTTGCCCCCGCCGGGAGCTGAACCATCGTCATAAACACCCCCTGATCCTCTTCGGGGAGGAAGGAGGTGGGTAAGCGCAGGAAGAGCACCGCCATTCCACCGACAATAATGACGTACACCAACAGATAGCGTCCGGTCTTGCGCAAGATACCGCTCACGCTGTTACTGTAGTGCTCAACGCTCTTATCAAAGAGCGCATTAAACCAGCCGAAGAAACCCCCTTTTTTCTCATGATGATCGGCTGAAACAGGCTTAAGCAACGTTGCACAGAGCGCTGGCGTCAGGATTAGCGCAACCAGTACTGACAATGCCATAGCGGAAACGATAGTTAGCGAGAACTGGCGATAGATCGCCCCCGTCGAGCCGCCAAAAAAGGCCATCGGGATAAAGACCGCCGAGAGCACCATGGCGATCCCCACCAGTGCCCCCTGGATCTGTCCCATCGATTTCTGCGTAGCCTCTTTCGGCGGCAGCTTGTCCTCGACCATGACGCGTTCAACGTTCTCAACGACCACGATAGCGTCATCAACCAGCAGACCTATCGCCAGCACCATGCCGAACATTGTCAGGGTATTGATGGAGAAACCGAACGCCGCCAGAACCGCGAAGGTACCCAGCAGAACGACCGGAACCGCGATAGTCGGGATGAGCGTTGCCCGCAGGTTTTGCAGGAACAGGTACATAACCAGGAAGACGAGAATAATCGCTTCGAACAGGGTCTTCACCACTTCGTGGATGGAGATTTTCACAAACGGTGTGGTGTCATAGGGGTAGACGACTTTTAGCCCCTGCGGGAAGAACGGCTGCAGTTGTGCCAGCTTGCTCTTGATGGCTGCCGCTGTATCCAGCGCATTTGCCCCTGTTGCCAGCTTAATCCCCAGGCCGGTTGCCGCCTGCCCGTTGATTTTTGTCACCATGTTGTAGTTTTCGCCACCCAGCTCAATGCGAGCCACATCCTTCAGATGCACCATCGAGCCGTCCTGGTTCACCTTGAGCGTCACGCGGCCAAACTCTTCCGGTGATTTCAGGCGGGTTTGCGCGATGATCGAGGCATTCAGCTGCTGTCCTGGGATGGATGGCGTCCCGCCCAACTGGCCTGCCGCTATCTGGTCGTTCTGCGTTTTCAGCTGGTTGATAATATCCAGCGGCGTCAGCTGGTATTTGTTCATCGCATTGCTGTCGAGCCAGATACGCATCGCATACTGGGCGCCAAACAGCTGCACGTCACCGACGCCAGACGTTCGGCTGATGGCATCTTTGACGTTCGAGGCGACATAGTCGGAGATGTCATCCTGCGTCAGGTTTTTGTTGTCTGATACAAAACCGGCAACCAGCAGGAAGCTGCTGCTGGACTTCTCAACGCCAATCCCCTGCTGCTGCACCTCTTGCGGCAGCAGCGGCATGGCGAGCTGCAGCTTGTTCTGCACCTGCACCTGGGCGATGTCCGGATCGGTTCCGGACTCGAAGGTCAGGGTGATGGTGACGTTACCCGCTGAATCGCTGGTGGAGGACATATACATCAGGTTATCGATACCGTTCATGTTCTGCTCGATAACCTGGGTCACGGTATCCTGCACCGTTTGAGCATCTGCTCCCGGGTAGGTCGCGGATATCGCCACGGCGGGAGGCGCAATGGTCGGATACTGTGCGACGGGAAGTTTGAGAATGGCCAGCCCACCAGCAATCATCAAAATGATGGCAAGTACCCAGGCGAAAACCGGTCTCTGAATAAAGAAATTAGCCATGTCGTCGTCCCTTAACTGGCTGGAGCGGTGGTGGTATCAGGCGTGGCGACGACGGTTACGCCCGGTCTGACCTTTTGTAGCCCGCTGACAATCACGCGGTCACCGTTTTTCAGCCCTTCCGTCACCAGCCAGCGGTCGCCAATCGCCTGAGGCGCAACGACGGTGCGAGACTCAACCTGATTTTTATCGTTCACCACCATCACGGTGGCATCGCCTCGCGGCGTACGAGTCACGCCTTGCTGGGGAACCAGAATCGCATTCGGCTGCGTACCTTCATCAATCCGGGCGCGAACGAACATACCCGGTAACAGCAGATGTTGAGGATTCGGGAAAATGGCGCGCAGGGTAATCGAGCCGGTACTATGATCCACCGTGACGTCTGAGAACTGCAATGTGCCTTTCAGCGGATAGGGCTGCCCGTTCTCCATCAGTAGCTCAACGCTGCTGGCGGTATCGCCTTTTTGCAGGCTCGTCTGCTTCAGGCGCAAAAAATCATTACTGGACTGGGTGACATCGACATACATCGGATCAAGCTGCTGAACCGTTGCCAGCGCCGCTGCCTGCCCGTTGGTGACCAGCGCCCCTTCCGTTACGCTGGATTTACCGATGCGACCATCAACGGGCGATGTCACTTTGGTATAGGCAAGGTTGATGCGCGCGCTTTCAACGCCCGCTTTGGCGGCGACGACGCTGGCGTCTGCCTGCTGGGCCGTGGCCACGGCCTGGTCATACTCCTGCTTGCTGACATACTGTGTACCGACCAGCGGGAGATAACGTTTCACCGTCAGGTGAGCAATATTGGCCGCCGCCTGGGCCTTCGCCAGCTCGCCTTTGGCGTTGTCGTAAGCCGCCTGATAGGTTGCAGGATCAATCTGGTAAAGCGAATCTCCAGCTTTTACATCGCTGCCCTCCGTGAAGTTGCGACGCAGGATAATACCGCTAACCTGCGGACGAACCTCTGCAACGCGGAACGCATCTGTTCTGCCCGGGAGTTCAGTGGTGACAGCCAGCGGTGCGCTTTTCACAATATGCACAGTGACCTGGGGAGCCTGCGGATGTTGTTGTTGGTTTTCCTGGCCATCGCATCCTGAGAGCAGCACAGCGCAGACAATGAAACCGGCTAAGGGTAAGCGTCTGAAATGATTCGTCATTACTGTTCCTTTAAATACCCGGTAACCGATATTTAGCGTGAATCGGTAGCAGGGGCAGCGGGATAAAAAAATAAAATGTAGCTGCGTATAATAATGAGGGTATTTAATGTTTTTTAATTTATAAGTGCGAATGGCAAGGTCTGAGCAGAAAAATCAGAATCAGACTCGGTTTATTTCTCTGTCTTCTTCCGGCAAGCTAATCAGTTAAATAGCGCTTAATGTGCCTCATTTATTCATGGCATGAATTTAAACTTAAATATGTATTTAGCTAAACTATAAATTAAGAAGATTGACTTTTTTTGTGCAAAACTAAAACGGGAATTGGTGAATACTTTCTTTCTCCTGACCTGTGTTACGTATAAACTTTGTGAGTAGCGAGTCGTTGTCTATGGCGCGGAAAAAGAAAGAAGAAGCTCAACAAACCCGGCAGCAGTTGATTGAGGCGGCTATCGGGCAGTTTGCGACGCGTGGCGTAGCCAACACCACGCTGACGGACATCGCGGATGCTGCAAATGTGACGCGCGGTGCAATCTATTGGCACTTCACCAGTAAAGCTGAAATATTTAATGCCATCTGGGAGCAGCAATTACCGCTTCGCGACATTATTCGCGACAGGCTTTCCCTTTCCGAAGGTGACGATCCATTGTTAATACTTCGTGAGCAATTTATTACTGCGTTGCAGTATATTGCGCGTGAGCCTCGACAATGCGCACTTTTACAAATTTTGTATCATAAATGTGAATTTAGCAGTGACATGATTTCAGAGAGAGACATCAGAAAACGGATTGGATTCAATTATGACACGCTGCGTGCCTCGCTGGAGGCCTGTATTTCACGGAACATCATTTCGCCAAAGGTAAATGTTGATCTGACCTTGATCGTATTCCACGGCTTTTTTAGCGGAATAATTAAAAACTGGTTAATGAATAACGAAAGTTTCAATCTTTATCAGCAGGCGCCCGCCCTGGTCGATAGCATTCTGGCGACACTCCCTGTCATTCGCGTATCGCCTGATGATGCTTACAGCCCTGCGCCAGGTTGCATCTCCCCTCGCGCACAAAGCGCCTCTATGGTTTGCGCGCTGACGGGTTTACCTAACAGATAACCCTGAAGGGTGTTGCAGCCCAACTCGGTCAAAAAGGCCTGCTGTGCTTCGGTTTCTACGCCTTCAGCCACGACTTTCAGATTGAGTGTTTTGGCGAGGGCCACAATCGCGGAGACAATGGTGGCATCCTCGCTTTCTCCGCTGAGCTCTTTCACGAACGCCCTGTCGATTTTCAATTCACAGGCGGGTAAGCGTTTGAGGTACAGTAGGCTTGAATAGCCGGTGCCAAAATCATCAATGGAGGCCTTTACGCCCGCTTTCGTCAGCTCTGTCAGCACCCGTACACTTTCATCCGGGTTGCTCATGGCCGTGGTTTCCGTCACCTCCAGGATCAACATTTCTGGTGGCACATGATGAAGTGCCAGGCAGTTGAGAACCGTGTTGACCAGCGAAGGCTGTTCAAACTGCAGCGTCGACAGGTTTACCGCCATTGACCAGCTTTGATGTCCCTGAAGATGCCATTCACGCAGCTGGCGACAGGCTTCATTAATTACCCAGTTGCCGATAGGGATAATCAGCCCCGTTTTTTCCGCCAGCGGCAGGAAAAGGTCCGGGGTCAGTAACCCCTGCTTAGGATGCTGCCAGCGCAATAACGCCTCAAATCCAAGGAGAGGACCGGCGGGGGCGTGAAATTTTGGCTGATACAGCAGGCGGAGCTCATTGCGATCGATCGCCATCCACAGATCGTTCATTAACTGAAGGTGGGTCTGCGCCAGCGTATTCATCGAGGGCTGGAAAAAGTGGTAACCGTTCCGGCCCATATGCTTGGTATGGTACATCGCCGCATCGGCGTTAAACATGAGCTCACGTTCGGTTTTGCCGTCGTGAGGATACAGCGCGATCCCAATGCTGAGGGTGACCATCAGTTCATAGTGCTCGAGGTTGAACGGGCTATCGATCGCGCGCACCAGCGAATTCGCCAGCGATGCCGCATCGTCCGGGCCTTCCCCCTCAGCCAGCAGAACAAACTCATCACCGCCGATACGTGCCAGGGTGAACTGGCCCTTCAGGAGATGCAGCAGGCGCTCCGTTACGGCAATCAGCAGCTTGTCACCGACATCATGGCCGTAAGCGTCATTGATGGCTTTAAAGCCGTCGAGATCCATGAACATCAGGGCAAAATGGGTCCCCTCGCGATCGGCTTTGCTGATGGCCTGATCGAGTCGGTCTTCCAGCAGGATACGGTTGGGCAGCCGCGTCAGGGTATCGTGCAGGGCCAGCTGTGCGAGTTCCCGGTTAGCTTCTGCAAGGGACGAGGCCAGAAGGGCGGTACGCGCCTGAAGGCGGGCGTCCAGCATTGATACCAACAGGGTAATCCCAAGAATAGAGAGCGCGACAACGCTCACCAGCACCGCCAGCCAGCTCCCGTTAATACCCTCATGGTGAACCATTGTGGACATCGGAAACTGTGCGGCTTTCATCCCGGCGTAGTGCATCCCGGCAATGGCTATGCCCATGGTGATGGCGGCACCCGTGCGCATCAGCACGACCTGCGCGGCGTCGTGACGCAGGCGGAAGGTCAGCCATAATGCCGCGAGTGAAGCGGCAAGCGCAATGGCGACCGAAATGGCCACCCAGACCTTGTCCCAGATTATCCCGGGCATCACTTCCAGCGCGGCCATGCCGGTGTAATGCATGGCAACAATACCGCTTCCCATCACCAGCGCACCGGGCAGCAGACGGCGCAAGCGTAACCGATCGCAGCTCACGAGCCAGAGCGCGAACAGTGACGACCCGACGGCGATGACCATGGATAACACCGTCAGGCTGGCGTTGTAGCTCATGCTCATGGAGAGATCCATCGCCAGCATGCCGATAAAATGCATGGCCCACACGCCGATGCCCATTGCAATACCGCCGCCAGCCAGCCAGACGCGGGCAGCGACACCCTCACTCCCGGCGACACGTGCCGCCATATTCAGTGCGGTATACGCGGCAAGGATGGCAACAACAAAGGAGAGGACAACAAGGATATGGTTGTATTGGCTGACCAGCATGGACGGTTCTACTCGAGTGTGGGGTTACGCTAGAGCGGTTGAGAAGGGCGAGACATTATCACCGTCGGGTAATGGCTCAAAGGGATTTAAATCCCCGTTTTTAGTGGGTAATCACGGGGAGTTTGCGCAATCAGGCGGCTAGTCGAGCTCTGAACAGTTTACGAGTTTCAGGGGATTCACGGAGTTCATATTGCGACACTTATCGGTTTCGGTGCTCATCAGTTCAATCCACTGCATCAGAAGTGCATCGAAAATCAAAACGGAGATTGCAAAAACAACCAGCCACCAGTATTTACGAATCATTGTGTCATTCCGCGAGAAGAGCGCCAGTAAAGTGGGGGAAATATACACCAAAAGCGGCGGTTTTAAAGCGGGATAAGTGAAGGTTTACAAAGCGTTGACGGAGTGAAGCAGGGAATAAAAAAGGCGCTTCCCCATGCCGAAGAGCGCCTTTTTAAACAAGCATTTAACTGACTAGTATCAGTTCATGCCGTATTTTTTCAGTTTCTTACGCAGAGTACCACGGTTGATACCCATCATCAGCGCAGCGCGGGTTTGGTTACCGCGGGTGTATTGCATCACCATGTCCAACAGTGGCTGTTCAACTTCAGCCAGTACCAGCTCATACAGGTCATTAACATCCTGACCGTTCAGTTGAGCAAAATAGTTCTTCAGTGCCTGTTTAACCGAGTCACGCAGGGGCTTTTGAGTTACCTGATCCTGAGAGTTAACGGTAGAAACGGTCAGTACGTCAGAATTTACGCGTTGTTCGAACATAGTTCTGTCAGCTCTTTATTTCATTACGCAAGATTTTCGAAGTATGCCTCCAACGCCTCCAGCTGTTCGCTGGCATCCTCAATGGCGTTGAATGTGCGCCGAAACTGGTCATCTGGAGCGTGCTCCTGGAGATACCAGGAAACGTGTTTACGCGCAATTCGGTACCCTTTCGCCTGACCGTAGTGGTCATGCAGTTCCCGAACATGCGAACAAAGCAAGCGCTTAACCTCTGCCAGAGGCAGGGGAGCAAGCAGCTCTCCAGTGTCCAGATAATGCTGGATTTCCCGAAAGATCCAGGGTCTTCCCTGAGCGGCACGTCCTATCATCAGAGCATCAGCTCCCGTATAGTCGAGCACCGCTCTGGCTTTAAGCGGGTCAGTTATGTCGCCATTCGCGATAATCGGAATGGAAACTTTCTGCTTAACTGCCCGAATGCTGTCGTATTCAGCTTCACCGTTGAACAAACAGGCGCGCGTGCGTCCATGAATGGTCAGGGCCTGAATGCCACAGTCTTCGGCCAGTTGGGCAATCTCTACACAGTTACGGTGTTCCGGCGACCAACCCGTGCGAATCTTTAACGTAACAGGAACGTCCACTGCGCTGACAACCGCCGTCAGGATAGCTTTCACCTGGTCGGGGTATTGCAGAAGGGCTGAACCTGCAAGCTTGCGATTCACTTTTTTGGCCGGGCACCCCATATTGATATCAATAATCTGGGCACCACTTTCCACGTTGATACGCGCGGCATCTGCCATCTCTTCAGGCACGCTTCCGGCAATTTGCACGGTGCGAATACCGGGTTCATCAATGTGCACCATCCGAAGGCGGGATTTATCGCTTTCCCAAACCTGCGGGTTAGACGACATCATCTCGGATACGGTTAAACCGGCTCCCATCTCATAGCACAGCGTCCTGAACGGCCGGTCGGTAATACCTGCCATAGGGGCTGCGATCAGGCGATTTCTAAGCTGGTGGTGTCCGATGCGCATGAGTTAAGAAATGACCATACTGTGACTGCAAGGCGGCGTATATTACGCATTTTTTGCACGAGATGAAAGGCCAAACTTTGAACAATCCACTGTTGTAGATCAAGGAATCGCCGCTCAATCTTTCCGTTAAGAATTATTCACTATTTAAATCATTGTGTTAGACAGGAATGGCTATTTTATGAGCGCTTACAATTTCCCGTAACTTCTCATCATTTCTGAATAAATGGCCTACCTGAACGGGATAATCTGCTGTTTTTAGCAGCAGATTTTCCCTCTTCTTTGCGATCTGCGTCGCATTTTAGAACATGATATTAAGCCTCAGAATGGGCGTTATTCGACCACAACGCGCCCATGCAGAGACTGTACCGGGCGGTTATTATCGTGATGCATGGTATGGGTAAATTTCTCAAGCTGTTCTGCTGAGACGGTTAACGGCTGTTTGAGCACGATCCAGGTGACCCCTTCAGAACACGGTGGCGTGGTCAGAGATCCGCTAAAGCGCCAGTAGGTTTTCACCTTCGGCAGCAGCTTGTTCAGGTTGAGATCCTTCTCAATGGAGACGTTCTGTTCAGCCTGCTGCGGCATCACGCTCCACAGCTTATCCAGCTCCGGATTCGCAGCCCCTTTATCAAACATGACGGCTACCACGGTCAGCTCACCCGCGCTGTTTTTATGTACCAGATGCATCTCCATCGCGTACTTCTTGCCGTGCACGGTGTTTTCGCTTGGTGCATGGAAGTGGAACTGCTGGAGCGTCCAGGTTTGCTTGTCCAGAGTGATGGTGTCACGGGTGTCAGCCTGTTCGCTAGCCTGAATGGTATGGCCATTATTGGTCAGCGTTACAGGACCATCAATGTAGTGTGTTTGCAGCGGGGAGAGATGGGCGTTAGCGGTCGAATCAATATTTATCGGAGACTGGTTCATCCCGCTCTGGCAGGTCTTGTAGGCCTCGTCCAGTTCACCCCAGTGTTCCGGTGAACCTTCCCCTTCATAGCCCCAGTGTGATGCGAATGCTGAAGCCGAAACCATGCTCAGCGCAAACAGCGCTGCCTTGCCTGTAATGTGTTTCATCATATTCTTCCGGTGAATTTTTTAATACAAATCAACATGATTTGTGGGGTTATTTTACCGAAGAATGGCAGAGGGAGAGAGGATTATCAGAGGAAGAGGGGCGTGGTCAGAGGACCACGCCAAATGCTTATTTTTTACGACCGGTAATACGACACCACTCTTCTTTCTCCACCACCGGGTCGAGAGCGAAAAGATCGGCGTAGGCTTCACACACGCTGTCTGCCTGGCTTGCCAGGATACCCGAAAGTCCCAGCAGACCGCCCTCAACGGGCAGCACGCTGATTAACGGAGCCAGCTCGCGCAATGGGCCCGCCAGAATGTTTGCAACCACCACATCGGCTTTCATGGCTTCTGGCTGTGCATCCGGCAGATACAGCTCCAGTCGATCGGAAACGCCGTTGCGCTCGGCGTTGTCGCGACTGGCCTGAATGGCCTGCGGATCGATATCGATCCCGATAGCTTTTGCCGCGCCCAGTTTCAGGGCGGCAATCGCAAGGATCCCGGATCCACAGCCGAAGTCGATCACCGTCTTACCATCCAGATCGAGACCATCCAGCCACTGCAGGCACAGGGAGGTCGTTGGATGGGTGCCGGTACCAAACGCCAGACCCGGATCGAGCATGACGTTAACCGCGTTTTCATCAGGAACCTCGCGCCAGCTTGGGCAGATCCACAGACGCTTGCCGAACTGCATCGGGTGGAAGTTATCCATCCATTCGCGTTCCCAGTCTTTGTCTTCCAGCTGTTCGATTTTGTGCGCAAAGCCCGCGCCCAGCAGAGGGTGGTTTTCCAGAATCGCGACGACCTCTTTCATGTCGGTTTCAGCATCGAACAGGCCAATCACGTCGGTATCGCCCCACAGGCGGGTTTCGCCCGGCAGCGGTTCAAAGACCGGCGTGTCATGCGTGTCCTGGAAGGTGATAGAGACCGAGCCGGCCTCCATTAGCGCATCGCTCAGCTCTTCGGCGTTCGCGCCGGTTGTATTCAGTTTTAGTTGGATCCACGGCATGGCAAAACTCTTTATTTATCAGTAGAAATCATAACGGGCTGTGGGCCGGGCTGACCGAAACGGTTCCCCACCACAAACGCCAGTAAACTTAGCAGTAACGAAGGCACAATCGGATGGAAGCCCAGGTACTGAATCTTAAACGTTGCGAGGACGGCGTACAGCACGCCGCCAACAATCATCGCGCTCAGCGCACCTGCAGCATTTGCGCGTTCCCAGTAGAGCCCTAACACCAGCGGCCACAGGAATACCGCCTCAAGCCCACCAAATGCCAGCAGGTTCAGCCAGATGATCATCTCCGGCGGGCGCCATGCGGCTAACAGCAACAACGCGCCTAGCACCAGCGTAATCACCGCTGACATATGCTTCAGGCGACGTTCATTTTCAACCTGTTCAGGGCGCAGGTTCAGATAGAGATCTTTAATGATCGTAGCGGAACTTTGCAGTAACTGAGCGTTGATGGTCGACATAATGGCGGCCATTGGCGCAGCGAGGAAAATCCCGGCGGCAAAAGGGGGCAGCACTTTGACCATCAGCGTCGGGATAACCAGATCCGGCACGGTAAGATCGGGGATTACCGCGCGCCCTAATGCCCCCGCCAGATGCATACCAAACATCAGGACAGCGACCACAATCGTCCCGATGATGATGCCCTTGTGAACGGCTTTGCTGTCTTTATAGGAGATACAGCGCACGGCGGTATGCGGCAGACCAATTACTCCGAAGCAGACTAACACCCAGAATGAGGTCATAAAGGTCGGAGAGAGGATATCATCTGCGCCCTGCGGCGAGACCAGTTTCGGGTCAATCGCTTCCAGGGTTTCCACCGCGTGAGTGAGTCCACCCGCCGCATGGACAATCCCCACCAGCAGAACGATCGTACCGATGAGCATCACCATTCCCTGCAGCGTATCGTTCAGCACGCTGGCGCGGAATCCGCCAAACGCAGTATAGAGCGCGATGCTTACCCCGAAGATGATGAGGCCTGTCTCGTAAGGGATGCCGGCCGCCGTTTCCAGCAGACGCGCACCGCCGATAAACTGTACGGTCATCGCACCGATAAACGCCACCAGCAGGCTCAAGCTCGCCAGCCACACCAGCAAGCGGCTCTGGTAACGGGCAAAGAGCATATCGTTGAGCGTCACGGCATTGTAACGGCGCGCCAGAATGGCAAATTTTTTACCCAGTATGCCCAACGAGAGCCAGACGGCAGGCAGCTGGATCATCGCCAGCAAAACCCAGCCTAACCCGTATTTGTAGGCCGCACCGGGGCCGCCAATAAACGAGCTGGCGCTGATATAGGTCGCGGTCAGCGTCATCGCCAGCACAACGCCGCCCATCGAACGGCTGCCGAGAAAATACTCGTTCAGAAAGGCACCGGTCGTTCTTTTGCGCATGGCGTAAATGGACAATCCAAATACGACCAGCAGGTAAGCGACAAGCGGCAGAATGACTTCAAGCTGCATCATCGTCCTCCAGCGGAATATCCCGGTAGATAAATTTCACCATTGCCCAGCACAGCAGGATAAACACCAGCGGAACCAGCAGGCAGGCCAATTCGAACCAGTGCGGCAGGCCGGTGATGCCAATAGCAGAGTCTGGTAAGTAAGCGGTTACTAACCATGCAGCAAGATAGAGAAGGGTCAGCCACAGCGCCCAGCGCGCTTCTTTATGGGCCTGAACAAAACGTTTGTCCATTTTTTGTCCCTTGTGGATGAAGAAAGCGGGGATTGTACATGATGAGGCTTTCCAGGCCCCAGAAATAAAAAAGGCCGGATAATCCGGCCTTTTCACAACACAGGTCTCTTACTTCTCGTTCAGACCGAGTTTTTTCTCCAGATAGTGGATGTTGGTTCCACCATTCTGGAAGTGCTCGTCGCTCATGATGCGCATCTGCAGATCAACGTTGGTTTTGATTCCGTCGATGATCAGTTCCTGCAGGGCGTTCTTCATGCGGGCAATCGCCACGTCACGGTTTTCGCCGTAGCAGATGAGCTTGCCGATCATTGAGTCATAGTACGGCGGTACGGTGTAACCGGCGTAGATATGAGACTCCCAGCGCACGCCAAAGCCACCCGGCGCGTGGAAACGCGTGATTTTACCCGGGCTTGGCAGGAAGGTGTTCGGGTCTTCGGCGTTGATACGGCATTCTACCGCATGGCCTTTCACCACCACTTCTTCCTGCTTGATGGACAGCGGCTGACCGGCTGCGATACGCAGCTGCTCTTTAATCAGGTCAACCCCGGTGATCATTTCGGTAACCGGATGTTCAACCTGAATACGGGTGTTCATCTCAATGAAGTAGAACTCGCCGTTTTCGAACAGGAACTCAAAGGTACCCGCTCCACGATAGCCGATATCGACACACGCTTTAGCGCAACGCTCGCCGATGTAGCGACGCAGTTCCGGAGTAATGCCCGGCGCTGGTGCTTCTTCGACCACCTTCTGGTGACGACGCTGCATGGAGCAGTCACGTTCTGCCAGATAGATTGCGTTACCCTGACCGTCAGCCAGCACCTGAATTTCGATGTGGCGTGGGTTTTCCAGGTATTTTTCCATGTACACCATGTCATTGCTGAAAGCGGCTTTCGCTTCTGCTTTGGTCATGGAGATGGACTGTGCCAGTTCAGCATCGCTGCGCACAACGCGCATACCGCGACCGCCGCCGCCGCCGGACGCCTTGATGATAACCGGGTAGCCAATGCGTTTAGCATGAGCACGGTTAGCATCCATGTCGTCGGTCAGAGGGCCGTCAGAGCCTGGTACGGTTGGTACACCGGCTTTTTTCATCGCGGTGATCGCAGACACTTTGTCGCCCATCAGGCGGATGGTGTCGGCTTTCGGGCCGATGAAGATAAAGCCAGAGCGTTCAACCTGCTCAGCAAAGTTGGCGTTCTCAGAGAGGAAGCCGTAACCCGGATGAATTGCCACCGCGCCGGTGATTTCAGCGGCGCTGATGATAGCCGGGATGTTCAGATAGCTTTTTACGGACGGAGCCGGGCCAATACAGACCGTCTCATCCGCCAGCAATACGTGTTTTAAATCGCGATCCGCGCTTGAGTGCACCGCGACAGTCTTGATGCCCAGTTCTTTACAGGCACGAAGAATACGCAGTGCGATCTCGCCGCGGTTGGCGATAACAATTTTATCCAGCATGTACGCCTCGTTACTCGATGACGACCAGCGGCTCGTCAAATTCAACCGGCTGACCACTTTCGACCAGAATCGCTTTCACAGTACCTGATTTGTCTGCTTCGATCTGGTTCATCATTTTCATCGCTTCAACGATGCACAGGGTATCGCCTACGTTGACTTTCTGACCCACTTCGATGAACGCCTTCGCGTCCGGGCTCGGGGTGCGGTAGAAAGTACCAACCATTGGGGAACGTACGATGTGACCACTGATTTCTGCTGCAGCGGCAGGTGCGGCTTCAGCTGCTGCTGGTGCAACGGCTGCGGAGAGCGCAGGCTGCTGCACTGGCGCAGCGTAAGCTTGCTGCATTACCGGGAAGCTAGCGGCTGGGGCTGCACGGCTGATGCGTACAGACTCTTCGCCTTCAGAAATTTCCAGTTCGGAGATGCCTGATTCTTCAACCAGCTCGATCAGTTTTTTAATCTTACGAATATCCATGAGTGGGTTCCGTACTCTTGTTTAGTGTGATTGTGACAAGCGTTTTACCGCTGTCTGTAAAGCGTATGAATAGCCGTCTGCGCCCAGTCCGCAGATAACGCCAGCAGCGATATCCGACAGATACGAGTGGTGACGGAACGGCTCTCGGGCGTGCACGTTACTCAGGTGGATCTCGATAAACGGGATACTCACCGCAAGCAGTGCGTCGCGGATAGCAACACTGGTGTGCGTAAACGCGGCCGGATTGATCAGGATATAGTCCACATTGTCTTTAGCCTGATGAATACGGTCGATGATTGCGTACTCCGCGTTTGACTGAAAATGATCCAAATCCACATTCAGCGACGCTGCTTCCGTGCTCAAACGGTTAACAATTTCGCTTAATGTCAGCGTGCCGTACTTCTCCGGCTCACGGGTGCCGAGCATGTTCAGGTTCGGTCCGTTCAAAACTAAGATCTGGAACTTATCAGTCATTATGCCGCTATCTCCTGCGATTTTCGGGTAAAAAACAAAATATACCGTCGAAGCGCAAATGTCACCTTTTCAGAGGCCAAAAACCACTGTCAGGCGAACCAAGGTCGCACATTATAACGATTTCGTAGCATTTGGCAGCTAAATACTGGTCTTATCAGGGAAGATTATCAACCGCAATCCAAAAAAGATTTGCGGTTGAGAGGCAATCTGCGGGAAAACGCACAGTTTCGCGAACTATCGCAACCACTGGCGGAACTTCTTGTAACGCCATGCTAAAAGCGCCACGGCCGCCAGCGCGTAAAGGACCGGCTGCGGAGAGAGGATCTTCACCGACCACAGATAATGAATGGGTGCGAGGATCGCGACAAGATAGACGAAGTTATGCAGCAACTGCCAGCGACGGCCCAGCTTTCGCTGCGCATATTGCGTGGATGTCAGCGCTAACGCCAGTAAAATCACCCAGCTCACAATACCCAGCGTCAGATAAGGGCGCGTCACCAGTTCGCGGCCAAGCAGTGTCAGATTGTTAATTCCCAGTTCCAGCAGGGCATAGCTGGTCAGATGCAGCGTGGCCCAGGCAAAACACCATAGCCCCAAAAGCCGACGGGTGCGTATCAATAGTGGCTGTTTAGCGTAGCGCGCCAGCGGCGAGACGAGCAAGGTGGCCAGTAAAAATTTCAGAGCCATCCGACCGGTAAAATGCTGGATATCCTTGGCCGGATCGGCGCTAAAAAGCCCCTGGCTGGCGGCCCAGAACAGCCAGAGAAAGGGGAGTATTCCGGCTAAATGCAGCAGCACTTTCAGCCAGGTAATCTGTTTTGCCGTTAAACGCACTCAGAAGTTCTCCCGTAAATTGAGGCCACGGTACAGCGAGGCCACTTCATCCGCATAACCGTTAAACAGCAGCGTTGGCTGGCGCTTCACGTCCAGTGCGCCGCCGGAACCGATAAAACGCTCGGTCGCCTGCGACCAGCGCGGATGATCCACGTGCGGATTCACGTTGGCGAAGAAACCGTATTCGTCCGGAGCCGCCAGATTCCAGGTGGTTGGCGGACGCTCGCGGGTGAGCTTAATGCTGACGATAGACTTAATTCCTTTGAAACCGTATTTCCACGGCACGGTTAAACGGATGGGCGCGCCGTTCTGCGGCGGAAGCGCCTTGCCGTAAACGCCGACGGTCAGCAGCGTAAGAGGGTGCATGGCTTCGTCAAGGCGTAACCCTTCAACGTAGGGATACTCCAGCCCGCCGCCAATGAACCGGTCTTTCTGGCCCGGCATCTCGTCCGGCGCATAGCGCGTCTGGAAAGCGACATATTTTGCGTTGCTGGTGGGCTCCACCATCGCCAGCAATTTATGCAGCGGGAAGCCGATCCAGGGCACCACCATCGACCAGGCTTCCACGCAGCGCATGCGGTAGATACGCTCTTCGAGCGGGAAACGGGTGGTCAGATCGTGGTGGTCCAGCGTCAGGGGTTTTGCCACTTCGCCGTCGATTTTCAGCGTCCACGGATCGGTTTTGAGACTACCGGCGTTGGCCGCAGGATCGGCCTTGTCGAGGCCAAATTCGTAGAAGTTGTTATAGCCCGTCACTTTATCTTCTGGCGTAAGCGTCAGTTTGTTCTGCCATTGGGCGGGTTTCGTAAAGGTGAGCGGGGCGCCGGAAGGGGCCTTCGGCCGATCGTTGCCTTTAAACCAGTCGAGCAGGTCAGCGTGAGCCGAAGGCGAGAGCGAGAGCGCGGTGGCGCTGATGCCAAGCATTTTCAGGATCTGGCGGCGCTGTAACATAAAGACAGACTCGGACGTTACGTCGGCTTCCGTCAGTTTTCGGTTTTTCATGGCATCCTCCGTCATGCGTTTTCCTAAGCATGACGGAGGAGAGTGATTCGCGCGAATATGTCACGAAAATTTGAAGATTAGGCGATTTTCACCAGCGCGCGACCGTGGAACTGGTTATCCATGATCTTACTGGCATAGTCCGGTGCCTGGCTGAGCGTAATCTCCGTGGCGCTCTGGGTGTAGAAAGATTCCGGCAAATCGCGCACCAGACGTTCCCATGCCTCAGTACGACGAGCCGCAGGTGTCATCACGGAATCCACGCCCTGCAGGCGGACGTTACGCAGAATGAATGGCATCACGGTGGTTGGCAGGGCAAATCCGCCCGCCAGTCCGCAGGCGGCCACGCAGCCGCCGTAGTTCATCTGCGCCAGGACTTTTGCCAGCACTTTATCACCGACGGTATCCACCGCGCCCGCCCAGACCTGTTTTTCCAGTGGACGGGTTTCGGCGAATTCTTCACGGCTGAGAATGCGGTTTGCACCGAGCTGGCGCAGGTAATCGTGGGTACTTTCCCGACCGGAAACCGCCGCAACCTGATAGCCCAGCTTGTGCAGTAGCGTCACTGCCGTGCTGCCCACGCCCCCGCTGGCACCGGTGACGACAACTTCCCCCGATTCAGGGCGGATGCCTGCGTCTTCCAGCGCCATCACGCACAGCATCGCGGTAAAGCCTGCCGTGCCGACGATCATCGCCTTGCGGCCATCCATGCCTTTCGGCATCGGCACCAGCCAGTCGCCCTTCACGCGCGCCTGCGTGGCCAGCCCGCCCCAGTGATTTTCACCTACGCCCCAGCCGGTGAGCAGGACCTGCTGGCCCGGATGGAAGCGCGGATCCTCGCTGGTATGTACCCGGCCAGCGAAATCAATACCCGGCACCATAGGGAAATTTCGGATGATTTTACCCTTCCCGGTAATCGCCAGCGCATCTTTATAATTTAAACTGGACCAGTCGATGTCGACGGTTACTTCGCCTTCCGGCAGGCGACTCTCTTCTACCGCCTGCACTGAGGCAAGCGTTTTGCCGTCCTGCTGTTCTAAGATCAAAGCCTGCATACGGGGTCCTCTCGACTCATTTGATTGGAAAATAATTTCTGAAGACTATACTCGCTCAGGGAAACGCAGTGCCGATTTAACGCAATAAATTGCCAGATACACCCGATTTGGTAGTATGCCGCATTTGAAATGCAAGTTAGCGCTTACTCGCTACCCCATCAACCCACGGAGTAATCTCAAGGATGCGATTAACGACGAAGTTCTCAGCTTTTATCACCTTGCTGACGGGGCTTACCATTTTTGTCACCCTTCTGGGCTGCTCTCTGAGCTTTTATAACGCCATTCAGGACAAGCTGGTTAACCGGGTACAGTCTGTCGCGTCGGTAATTGATACGCGTCTGCTGACGACGCCGCTACCGGCACTCTCCAGGGAGCTCGATGAGTTGATGGTACCTGTTGATATTGTTCAGATCGACATTCAGCAGGGAAAGCATCGTGTGTTAAGCCACGAACGCCCGGGAAGCTATCGGCCTGCGGGCGTGGTGAGCCAGTATCGGGAAGTGACCGTACATTCCCTTAAAAACCCGGGGATGACCATACACATGGTCTATCTCGATCCGATGGCCAGCTATTTCCGTTCCATGATGACCACCGCGCCGCTCACCGTCGCGGTGGCGTTTATCGTCCTGCTGATCTTTCTCGCGGTCCGCTGGCTGCGCCGCCAGCTCTCCGGCCAGGAGCTGCTGGAGATGCGCTCCGTGCGGATCCTTAACGGTGAACGCGGCCCGCAGGTCCGTGGTTCAGTCCACGAATGGCCGTCACGCGCCAGCAGCGCGCTGGATACGCTGCTTTCGGAAATCCAGTTTGCCAGCGACCAGCGCAGCCGTATGGATACGCTGATCCGCTCCTATGCCGCGCAGGATAATAAAACCGGCCTCAACAACCGCCTTTTCTTTGATAATCAGCTCGCCACGCTGCTCGACGATTCGGAAAAAGTGGGGACGCACGGGGTGGTGATGATGATTCGCCTGCCTGATTTCGATCTCCTGCGCGACACCTGGGGACAGCGGGCTGCGGAAGAAAATCTCTTTACGCTGATCAACCTGCTCTCCACCTTTATTATGCGCTACCCGGGCGCGCTGCTGGCCCGCTACCACCGCAGCGACTTTGCCGTGTTGCTGCCGCATCGGACGCTGAAGGAGTCGGAAAGCATCGCCAGCCAGCTGCTGAAGGCGGTTGATGCGCTGCCGCAGAGCAAAATGCTCGACAGGGATGATATGGTCCACATGGGGATCTGCGCCTGGCGTGGCGGACAATCGACAGAACAGGTGATGGAGCATGCGGAAGCGGCCACCCGCAACGCCGTGCTGCAGGGAGCGAACGGATGGGCGGTCTATGATGATTCGCTGCCGGAAAAAGGGCGCGGTAACGTGCGCTGGCGTACGTTGATTGAGCAAATGCTAAGTCGCGGCGGACCGCGTATTTATCAAAAACCCGCGGTCATGAAAAACGACAACGTTCATCACCGTGAACTGATGTGTCGTATTTTTGACGGTACGGAAGAGGTTATTTCTGCGGAATATCTGCCAATGGTGCTGCAATTTGGGCTGTCCGAAGAGTATGACCGTCAGCAAATTAGCCGCTTGATTCCGTTTTTATCATTCTGGCCTGAAGAGAGCCTGGCGTTACAGGTCACCGTGGAGTCATTAATACGCCCGCGTTTTCAGCGCTGGCTGCGTGATACATTAATGCAATGCGAAAAATCGCAACGCAAACGCATTATTTTTGAACTTGCTGAGGCGGATGTAGGTCAACACATCAGCCGGTTACGTCCGGTGGTTCGTTTGATCAACGCGCTCGGCGCGCGCGTCGCGGTGACGCAGGCAGGTTTGACGCTGGTCAGCACCAACTGGATCAAGGAGCTGGATGTGGAGCTATTAAAGCTACATCCGGGGCTGGTAAGGAATATTGAAAAGCGCACGGAAAACCAGCTGCTGGTACAGAGCCTGGTTGAGGCGTGCAAAGGAACGCGAACACAGGTCTTTGCCGCGGGCGTGCGCGCCAGAGGCGAATGGCAAATGTTAACAGAGCGCGGTGTAATGGGTGGTCAGGGGGATTTTTTTGCTGCCTCTCAGCCGCTTGACACCAATGTGAAAAAATATTTGCAAAGATACTCGGTTTGACCTGCCGTTTACGCTGTTTTCACGTAGAATATCGCGCCTGTAGCTTTGAGTATGTCGAGCAAAAAGCCAGTGAACGACCTTTAACGGGTTACAAAGGTCAGTAAGGAATGCTGCTGTTTATTCAGCCCTGAGGGAGTCAGGGGATGATTTTGTAACATCAGGAAACGTACTGCACAAATTTTCACCGTTGCAGATGATTTTTGCGCCTTGTCGCTGCTGCGTGTGGTTGGTAAAGTAAGCGGATTTTGTTTTCCGCCCCAGCTTTCAGGATTATCCCTTAGTATGTTGAAAAAATTTCGTGGCATGTTTTCCAATGACCTGTCCATTGACCTGGGTACTGCGAATACCCTTATTTATGTAAAAGGACAAGGCATCGTATTGAATGAGCCTTCCGTTGTGGCCATTCGTCAGGATCGTGCAGGCTCGCCGAAAAGCGTAGCCGCTGTGGGTCATGACGCGAAGCAGATGCTGGGTCGTACCCCTGGCAACATCGCCGCTATTCGCCCAATGAAAGACGGCGTTATCGCTGACTTCTTCGTGACTGAAAAAATGCTTCAGCACTTCATCAAGCAGGTTCACAGCAACAGCTTCATGCGTCCAAGCCCGCGTGTTCTGGTGTGTGTGCCGGTTGGCGCAACCCAGGTCGAGCGTCGCGCAATCCGTGAATCTGCTCAGGGTGCAGGTGCGCGTGAAGTGTTCCTGATTGAAGAGCCAATGGCGGCGGCAATCGGTGCAGGTCTGCCTGTGTCTGAAGCGACCGGTTCCATGGTGGTGGATATCGGTGGTGGTACCACTGAAGTGGCCGTTATCTCTCTGAACGGCGTGGTGTACTCCTCTTCCGTACGTATCGGTGGTGACCGCTTCGACGAAGCCATCATTAATTATGTGCGCCGTAACTACGGCTCTCTGATCGGTGAAGCCACCGCAGAGCGTATCAAACACGAAATCGGCTCTGCATATCCGGGCGATGAAGTGCGCGAGATCGAAGTACGTGGCCGCAACCTGGCTGAAGGTGTTCCACGCGGTTTCACCCTGAACTCCAACGAAATTCTAGAAGCACTGCAGGAGCCACTGACGGGTATCGTGAGTGCGGTAATGGTCGCGCTGGAACAGTGCCCACCAGAGCTGGCGTCCGATATCTCCGAGCGCGGTATGGTTCTGACCGGTGGTGGTGCGCTGCTGCGTAACCTCGACCGCCTGTTAATGGAAGAGACAGGTATTCCTGTCGTAGTTGCAGAAGATCCACTGACTTGCGTCGCCCGTGGTGGTGGCAAGGCGCTGGAAATGATCGACATGCACGGCGGCGATTTGTTCAGCGAAGAGTAGTCGAGTTTGAGAGGGTAGCAATTTGCTACCCTTTCTCTCTGACGCGAGAATACGCATAGCCTATGAAGCCAATTTTTAGCCGTGGCCCATCGCTACAGTTTCGCCTCATTCTGGCGGTTCTGGTTGCGCTTGGGGTCATTATTGCCGATAGCCGCCTCGGTACGTTCAGCCAGATCCGAACGTACATGGATACCGCCGTCAGTCCTTTCTACTTTATATCAAATGGTCCCCGTGAACTGCTCGACTCCGTTTCTCAAACGCTGTCTTCACGAGACCAGCTCGAACTTGAAAACCGGGCATTACGCCAGGAACTGCTGCTGAAAAACAGCGAACTTCTGATGCTGGGGCAATACAAGCAGGAAAACGCGCGTCTGCGTGAGCTGCTCGGCTCGCCGCTGCGTCAGGATGAGCAGAAGATGGTTACCCAGGTGATCTCCACCGTGAACGACCCTTACAGCGATCAGGTTGTGATCGACAAAGGGAGCGTCAACGGGGTGTATGAAGGCCAGCCCGTCATCAGTGATAAAGGCGTAGTAGGCCAGGTTGTTGCCGTCGCCAAACTGACCAGCCGCGTGCTGCTGATTTGCGACGCCACGCATGCGCTGCCGATCCAGGTCTTGCGCAACGATATCCGCGTGATTGCGGCCGGGAACGGCTGTACGGACGATCTGCAGCTGGAACACCTGCCGGCCAACACGGATATCCGCGTGGGCGACGTGCTGGTGACCTCCGGTCTGGGTGGCCGCTTCCCTGAAGGCTATCCGGTTGCGGTGGTCTCTTCGGTGAAGCTGGATACGCAGCGTGCCTATACCGTGATTCAGGCGCGTCCAACCGCCGGTTTACAGCGTCTGCGCTACCTGCTGCTGCTGTGGGGCGCCGATCGTAACGGTACTAACCCGATGACGCCTGAAGAGGTCCATCGTGTGGCAAATGAACGCCTGATGCAGATGATGCCGCAGGTTCTGCCGCCAGCGGACTCTATGGGGCCGCCTGCGCCAGTCCCGGCACCGGCAACGGGGTTAACGCAGCCGCTGCCGGATGCGCCGCCACCGCCTAAACTCTCTTCGGGAGGGCAGTAGTGGCAAGCTATCGTAGCCAGGGACGCTGGGTCATCTGGCTCTCGTTCCTCATTGCACTGTTGCTGCAGATTATGCCCTGGCCGGATAACATTCTCGTTTTCCGGCCAAACTGGGTCTTGCTCATTTTGCTCTACTGGATCCTTGCCCTGCCGCATCGCGTAAATGTCGGCACGGGTTTTGTGATGGGTGCCATACTGGATCTCATTAGTGGCTCTACGCTGGGCGTACGCGCCTTGTCCATGAGCATTATTGCGTACCTCGTCGCACTGAAATTCCAGCTCTTCCGTAACCTCGCGCTCTGGCAACAGGCCCTGGTCGTGATGCTGTTGTCGCTTGCTGCGGATATCGTTGTTTTCTGGGCAGAGTTTTTAGTGATCAACGTCTCTTTCCGACCGGAAGTGTTCTGGAGTAGTGTAGTAAACGGTGTGCTCTGGCCGTGGCTATTCCTGCTGATGCGTAAGGTTCGCCAGCAGTTTGCTGTGCAATAAAAGGTTTCTATGACGTCTTTGTATCTCGCTTCCGGCTCCCCGCGCCGTCAGGAACTCCTGACGCAGCTTGGGGTCTCTTTTGAACGCATCGTGACCGGCATTGAAGAAATACGTGCTGAGGGCGAAAGTGCTCAACAGTACGTGTCACGTCTGGCGCGCGAGAAAGCGCAGGCGGGCGTGGCCTGCGTGCCGCGCGATCTGCCCGTGCTGGGAGCTGATACCATCGTTATCCTTAACGGTGAAGTGCTGGAGAAACCGCATGACGCCGAACACGCGGCGCGCATGCTGCGCAAAATGTCCGGGCAAACGCATCAGGTGATGACGGCCGTCGCGCTGGCGGACCGCCAGCACGTGCTGGATTGCCTGGTGGTGACGGATGTCACGTTCAGAGTACTTACCGACGACGAGATCGCCGCTTATATTGCCAGCGGTGAACCGATGGATAAAGCAGGTGCATACGGTATTCAGGGGCTGGGTGGCTGTTTTGTCAGGAAGATTCATGGCAGCTATCACGCCGTAGTCGGCTTACCGCTGGTGGAAACGTATGAGTTGCTGAGCAATTTTAACTCACTGCGTGAGGGAAGGGATAATTATGACGGCTGAATTGTTGGTAAACGTAACGCCATCGGAAACCCGTGTGGCCTATATTGACGGTGGCATTCTTCAGGAAATTCATATTGAGCGTGAAGCGCGGCGCGGAATAGTAGGCAATATCTACAAAGGTCGTGTCAGTCGTGTACTGCCGGGTATGCAGGCGGCTTTTGTAGATATTGGACTGGATAAGGCGGCATTTTTACATGCCTCCGACATCATGCCGCACACCGAGTGCGTCGCGGGCGAAGAGCAAAAGCAGTTTGCCGTGCGCGACATTTCTGAACTGGTGCGTCAGGGGCAGGACTTAATGGTGCAGGTGGTGAAAGATCCTCTTGGTACCAAAGGCGCCCGTCTGACCACCGATATCACCTTACCTTCCCGCTATCTGGTCTTTATGCCCGGCGCGTCGCACGTGGGCGTTTCGCAGCGTATTGAGAGCGAAAGCGAGCGCGAGCGCCTGAAGAAAGTCGTCAGCGCCTACTGCGATGAACAGGGCGGATTTATCATCCGCACCGCCGCGGAAGGGATCAGCGAGGAAGACCTGGCGTCAGATGCGGCTTACCTGAAGCGCGTCTGGACAAAAGTGATGGAGCGTAAAAAACGCAACCAGACCCGCTATCAGCTCTATGGTGAGCTGGCGTTGGCGCAGCGCGTGCTGCGTGACTTTGCCGACGCGCAGCTCGACCGCATTCGCGTGGATTCCCGCCTGACGTATGAAGCGCTGCTGGAGTTTACCGCTGAATATATCCCGGAGATGCCTGGCCTGCTGGAGCACTACACCGGGCGTCAGCCGATCTTCGATCTCTATGATGTCGAAAACGAGATCCAGCGTGCCCTGGAGCGTAAGGTTGAACTGAAGTCCGGCGGCTATCTGATCATCGATCAGACCGAAGCGATGACCACCGTCGATATCAACACCGGCGCGTTTGTCGGTCATCGCAATCTGGACGACACCATCTTCAACACCAACATCGAAGCCACGCAGGCCATTGCGCGCCAGCTTCGTCTGCGCAATCTGGGCGGCATTATCATCATCGACTTCATCGATATGAGTAATGAAGACCATCGCCGCCGCGTGCTGCACTCGCTTGAGCAGGCCCTGAGTAAAGATCGCGTGAAAACCAGCATCAACGGCTTCTCACAACTGGGGCTGGTGGAAATGACGCGTAAGCGTACCCGCGAGAGCGTGGAGCATGTGCTGTGTAATGAATGCCCGACCTGCCATGGACGCGGAACGGTAAAGACGGTTGAGACCGTCTGCTACGAGATCATGCGTGAAATCGTCCGTGTTCATCATGCCTACGACTCCGATCGTTTTCTGGTCTATGCTTCCCCTGCGGTGGCTGAAGCGCTGAAAGGCGAAGAGTCACACGCGCTGGCGGAAGTGGAAATCTTTGTCGGCAAACAGGTAAAAGTACAAATTGAACCGCTCTATAACCAGGAGCAGTTTGACGTCGTGATGATGTAAGCGCAGTACGCTGCGTGACCAAAGCTGACAAGGAGAGATGCGTGAGGCGATTGCCGGGGATTTTATTGCTTACAGGGGCAACGCTGGTCGTGATTGTCGCGTTGCTCGTGAGCGGGCTACGCCTCGTTTTACCGCATCTGGACAGCTGGCGTCCGCAGCTGCTGGCAAAAATCGAATCCACCACCGGCGTGCCGGTGAACGTCAGCCAGGTAAGCGCCAGCTGGCAGAATTTTGGCCCGACGCTCGATGTGCGGGATATCAACGCCAGCCTGAAAGATGGCGGCCACCTCAAAATCAAACGCGTGACCCTGGCGCTGGACGTCTGGCAAAGCCTGCTGCATCTGCGCTGGCAGTTTCGCGATCTCACCTTTTATCAGCTTCAGTTTCTGACCAATACGCCCATCTCGGGCGGCGACAGCAGCCAGGGGCTTGAGGCCAACCGTTTTAGCGATCTTTTCCTGCGCCAGTTCGATCATTTCGATCTGCGCGACAGCGAAGTGAGCTTTATTACCCTTTCCGGCCAGCGTGCGGAACTGGCGATCCCCCAGCTGACCTGGCTCAACGGCAGGAACCGGCACCGCGCTGAGGGGCAGGTGAGTCTCTCCAGCCTGAACGGTCAGCACGGCGTGATGCAGGTGCGCATGGATCTGCGTGACGATGACGGTCTGCTAAATAACGGCAAAGTCTGGCTGCAGGCCGACGATGTGGACGTCAAACCGTGGCTGGGCGACTGGCTCCAGCAGAATATGCAGCTGGAAACGGCCCGATTCAGCCTTGAAGGCTGGCTGACCCTGACGAAAGGCGAATTTGCCAGCGGTGATATCTGGCTCAAGCAGGGGGGCGCGAGCTGGAAAGGCGAAAAACAACAGCATCAGCTTTCCGTCGATAACCTCACCGCCCACGTGACGCAGGAGAAAGAGGGCTGGCAGTTTGCCATTCCCGATACGCGGATCGCGATGGACAGCAAGCCGTGGCCGCGCGGTGCGCTGACGCTGGCCTGGATGCCGGAGCAGGACGTTGGCGGCACGGCCAGTAAACGCAGCGACGAGCTGCGCATCCGCGCCAGCAACCTGGATTTGGCCGCCATTGAAGGGCTGCGCTCAATGGCGGCAAAGCTCTCTCCAGACCTGGGCGAGATCTGGCTGGCTACGCAGCCGAGCGGAAAGATCGATTCTCTGGCGCTGGATATCCCGCTTCAGGCGACGGAAAAAACCCGTTTCCAGGCAACATGGAAAGATCTTGCCTGGAAGCAGTGGAAGCTGCTGCCGGGTGCGGAGCACTTTAGCGGCAAGCTGGAAGGCAGCGTGGAGAACGGCAGGCTGACGGTTGATATGCACGACGCCAGAATGCCGTACGAGACGGTCTTCCGCGCACCGCTGGAAATCGAACAGGGCAACGCAGTGCTTAACTGGCTCCGTAACGATAAGGGCTTCCAGCTCGATGGTCGCCATATCGACGTCAAAGCTAAAGCGGTACACGCGCGGGGTGACTTCCGCTATCTGCAACCGCAGGGGGACGAGCCGTGGCTGGGTATTCTGGCCGGAATCAGTACCGATGATGGCTCGCAGGCCTGGCGCTATTTCCCGGAAAACCTGATGGGTAAAGCGCTGGTCGACTATCTGAGCGGCGCGATTCAGGGGGGTCAGGCGGAAAACGCCACGCTGGTCTACGGCGGTAACCCCCATCTGTTCCCGTACAAACATAATGAAGGTCAGTTCCAGGTTCTGGTGCCGCTGCATGACGCCACCTTCGCGTTCCAGCCGGGCTGGCCCGCGCTGAAAAACCTGGATATCGAACTTAACTTCCTCAATGACGGCCTGTGGATGAAGTCCGACAGCGTGGCGCTGGGCGGCGTGACGGCCAGCAACCTGACGGCCAACATTCCGGACTACTCAAAAGAGAAGCTGCTGATTGATGCCGACATCAACGGTCCCGGCAAGGCGGTGGGACCGTACTTTGAGGAGACCCCCCTGAAAGAGTCGCTGGCGGCGACGCTTCAGCAACTGCAGCTTGATGGCGATGTGAATGCTCGCTTACATCTTGATATCCCGCTGGACGGTGAGATGACCACCGCGAAAGGCGACGTCCGTCTGAAGAACAACAGTCTGTACATTAAACCCCTTGAGAGCACCCTGAAAAATCTCAGCGGGCAGTTCAGCTTTGAGAACGGTAACCTGAAGAGCGAGCCGCTGACCGCCAGCTGGTTTAATCAGCCCGTGAATATCGACTTCACGACCACAGAGGGTGAAAAGGCGTATCAGGTGGCCGTCAATCTGGACGGTAACTGGCAGCCAGCGCGAATGGATGTCCTGCCGAAGCCGATTGAGGCGTCGGTGGAGGGGGCGGTCGCCTGGCAGGGTAAAGTGGCAATCGACCTGCCTTATCACGCGGGTGCCCAGTACAAGGTCGACATCACGGGGGATCTGAAGAATCTTCGAAGCCAGCTGCCTGCGCCGCTGGATAAACAGGCCGGACAGCCGCTGCCGGTGAAGCTGAACGTCGAGGGCAACCTGAACAGCTTCGCGCTGACCGGAAACGCGGGCGGGACGAACCACTTCAACAGCCGCTGGCTGCTTAACCGCAAGCTCACCCTCGACAGGGCCATCTGGACGACGGATAGCCGCTCCACGCCGCCGCTGCCAGAGCAGACGGGCGTTGAGCTGAATCTGCCGCCGATGGACGGTGCAGAGTGGCTGGCGTTGTTCCAGAAAGGCGTTGGGCAAAATGTTGATGAAACCGCCCAGTTCCCGCAAACCATTACCGTACGCACGCCGTCGCTGATGCTGGGCGGGCAGCAGTGGAACAACCTGAGTATTGTCTCGCAGCCTGCTGCTAACGGTACGAAAGTGGAGGCCCAGGGCCGGGAAATCAACGGCACGCTGACCATGCGCAATCACGCGCCGTGGCAGGCGGCGATCCGCTATCTCTACTACAACCCGGCCGCCGCGAGTAAAGATAAACCGGCGGATGCCTCGCCGCTGAGTCAAACCTCCCGCGTCGATTTTAGCGGCTGGCCGGATCTCCAGCTGCGCTGCGCGGAGTGCTGGCTGTGGGGACAGAAATATGGCCGTATCGACGGTGATTTTGCCATTCAGGGAAATACGCTTACGCTCACCGGAGGATTGATCGACACCGGCTTTGGCCGCATGACGGCAGGCGGGGAATGGGTGAATAACCCGGGCGAGCAGCGAACGTCCCTCAAGGGCGACATTAAAGGCAACAAACTGGATGCGGCAGCCAATTTCTTTGGCATCAGCACGCCGCTGCGCGGTTCGTCATTTGACGTCGATTACGATCTTCACTGGCGCGACGCCCCGTGGAAGCCGGATGAGGCCTCGCTGAACGGCATTCTGAAAACCCGCTTCGGCAAAGGTGAAATCGCCGACGTGAGCACGGGGCGCGCCGGGCAGATCCTGCGCCTGCTGAGTTTTGATGCGCTGCTGCGCAAGCTGCGCTTCGATTTCAGCGATACCTTCAGCGAAGGGTTCTACTACGATTCCATCCGCAGTACGGCGTGGATCAAGGACGGCGTTCTGCATACGGACGATACGCTGGTGGATGGCCTGGAAGCGGATATCGCCATGAAAGGCTCGGTCAACCTCGTGCGCCGCGAGCTGGATATGGAAGCCGTGGTGGCGCCGGAAATTTCCGCGAGCGTGGGCGTTGCGGCGGCCTTCGTGGTGAACCCGATTGTCGGTGCGGCGGTGTTTGCCGCCAGCAAAGTGCTGGGGCCGCTGTGGAGCAAGGTCTCCATTCTGCGCTACCGCATTACCGGTCCGGTCGATAAACCGCAGATCAACGAGGTGCTGCGCCAGCCGCGCAAAGATGCACAGCAATGATTTGACGTGGGCAGGTAATTGCCTCACTCTCAATAAATACGATCTTTATACCGCCACGGGCGGCAACGAACGAGTAGCAATACGATGAGTCTGAACCTGGTAAGTGAACATTTGCTCGCAGCGAACGGCCTGAACCATCAGGACCTGTTCTCCATTCTTGGTCAACTGACCGAACGCCGTCTCGACTACGGCGACCTTTATTTCCAGTCGAGCTATCACGAATCCTGGGTTTTAGAAGACAGCATCATTAAAGATGGCTCTTACAACATCGACCAGGGCGTTGGCGTCCGCGCCGTCAGCGGGGAGAAAACCGGTTTTGCGTATGCCGATCAGATTAGCCTCGCCGCACTTGAGCAGAGCGCGCAGGCCGCGCGCACCATTGTGCGTGATACCGGCGATGGTCGCGTGAAAACCCTGGGAGAAGTGCAGCACTCTGCGCTCTATACCAGCATCGATCCGCTGCAGAGCATGAGCCGTGAAGAGAAGCTGGATATCCTGCGCCGCGTGGACAAAGTGGCGCGCGCGGCAGATAAACGCGTGCAGGAAGTTTCAGCCAGCCTGAGCGGTGTGTATGAACTGATTCTGGTGGCGGCAACGGACGGTACCCTGGCGGCAGATGTCCGTCCGCTGGTGCGTCTCTCTATCAGCGTGCAGGTCGATGAGGACGGCAAACGCGAGCGCGGCTCAAGCGGCGGCGGCGGTCGTTTTGGCTATGACTGGTTCCTGGGCGACGTTGACGGTGAAGCGCGAGCTGACGCGTGGGCAAAAGAAGCCGTGCGCATGGCGCTGGTGAATCTGAATGCCGTCGCGGCGCCGGCGGGTTCATTCCCGGTGGTGCTGGGTGCCGGCTGGCCGGGCGTGCTGCTGCATGAGGCGGTGGGCCATGGTCTGGAAGGCGACTTTAACCGTCGCGGAACGTCGGTATTCAGCGGTCAGATTGGTCAACTTGTCTCCTCTGAACTGTGCACCGTGGTGGATGATGGCACCATGCGCGATCGTCGCGGCTCGGTCGCTATCGACGATGAAGGTACGCCCGGCCAGTACAACGTGCTGATCGAAAACGGCGTGCTGAAAGGCTACATGCAGGACAAACTCAACGCGCGCCTGATGGGCGTTGCGCCAACGGGTAACGGCCGTCGTGAGTCCTACGCGCACCTGCCAATGCCGCGCATGACCAATACCTACATGCTGCCGGGCAAATCCACGCCGCAGGAGATTATCGAATCCGTTGATTACGGTATCTTTGCGCCTAACTTTGGCGGCGGCCAGGTGGATATCACCTCCGGTAAGTTTGTCTTCTCTACCTCAGAAGCGTATCTGATCGAAAAGGGCAAAGTGACCAAAGCGGTGAAAGGTGCAACGCTGATCGGCTCCGGTATTGAAGCCATGCAGCAGATCTCCATGGTCGGTAACGATCTGAAGCTGGATAACGGCGTGGGCGTCTGCGGTAAAGAGGGCCAGAGCCTGCCGGTGGGCGTGGGCCAGCCAACGCTGAAAGTAGACAACCTGACGGTGGGCGGCACAGCCTGACCTGAGCAAACATAAAAAAAGGCGCTACATCTGTAGCGCCTTTTTTTTAACGTAAGTTACCCAGCGGTATCTCCGGATCCGGCTCGTGTGTGATGCGGTTACGCAAGTCACGACGAATAATTTCGATCGACCAGAACCAGACCAGATGGCCTACGATCTCTGACACGTGTTCATACCACGGCAGCTCAAACAGCGGTGGCGTCAACCCCATCAGCGGGAAGGAGATCATATGCACAAAGAGCTGAGCTAACGCACCCGCCAGCAAACCCTGCCAGAGTTTAATTTTCGGGAAGACTTCAGCCACGACACAATAGCCAACAGCGAAGACGATGGAGAAAATAATATGCGTTACGCCGACCCAGTTAAATATATGTCCGGCAAATGTATAAACTGCTGCGTTAGGATCGGCAACGCCAAGCCAGTCGCGTAAAAATACATAGGGAGGGTTTAAAAAATTGCGGGAGCAGTCAATCTGACCTGCGGCTCTTATTAATTGCTCAGGTCCGCATGCGCCGGTGAATAAGTCGGCGGGACTGCGTGGCGGAAGCGGCACTTCGGCTCCCCATTTGACAAAAGCGGAGACGATCCCTGCAATTAAACCGATGAACGCGGCGAGTCCATAGCGCCTGCGTGAAGGCGGTGTTTGTTCAAATAGATTCATTTCTTTTCCTTGTTTAACGTCATCCTGCGAAATACATTTTATTATTCATATCAGCAACAAATTAATAACAGCCTGACGAGCAGACTGCATATAAAGTAATGGGCTGATGGCGGTAGTGTCAATTAGCTATTCCTGATAGTGGCGAAGGAATATTCCTGAATGAATACGGGATTCATCCTGGGAATATTCATCGGTCCTATACGTTCTGGAATAAATGGATTATTCCTTTCGTCTTCCCCGCATCCCCTGAAACAGCTCCGCCACGTCCACAAAATACTCGGTCAGATAGTTAATGCACACCTGGACTTTCAGCGGGAGCTTGTCTTTTTCGGTATACAGGGCGTACACCGGACGCGGATCGGATTGGTAGCGCGGGAAGAGGATCTCCAGCACGCCGCTGTTAATTTCGTTGATCACCCACATCAGCGGTACGTAGGCGATCCCGGCGCCAGCCACCAGCCAGCGCGAAATGGTCATGGGGTCGTTAGTGACAAACCGCCCCTCCGGCAGCAGTTTGGTGGAGATCCCTTCCGGGGCAATCAGCTCAAATTCATTGTCGGGCCGCACGCTGTACTCCAGCCACGAGTGGTTGGTGAGATCGGCGGGTTTCTCCGGCACACCGTACTGGGCCAGATAGCTCTTCGAAGCGCAGACGACCATCGGCATGCTGCCCAGCCGACGCGAGAACAGGCTGGAATCCTGAAGCGCGCCGACGCGGATCACCACGTCCAGGCCGTCGGCAATCAGATCCGGTGCCGGGATACCCGTCACCAGATTGACGGTAAGCCCGGGGTACTCTTTCAGCATATCCGCCGTCATGGCAGCGAGAACATTTTGTGCCATAGTTGAAGAACACCCGATGCGCAGCGTGCCGATGGGGGTGTTGTTGAAGGCGTAGAGCTGTTCGTGAACATCCCGCACTTCCAGAAGCATGCGACGACAGCCCTGATAGTAAATTTTACCCGCCTCCGTCAGACCAATGCTGCGGGTACTGCGGTTGAGCAGCTTGACCTGAAGCTCATCTTCCAGTTTGGACACCGTCTGGCTGATAGAGGAGACGCTCATCTGAAGCTGGCGTGCAGCGGCGGTAAAGGAGCCCAGTTCAACCACTTTGGCGAAGACTGACATGCGTTTTAAACGTTCCATTGTTCACTCTGGCTTAAAAGTGATTTAGATCACATATTATAGATAACAGCATAACAGTTACGTTAATATATTATTAATTACATAACGGCTGCGCCATTCTCGCCCGGCGTTTCTTGCTCTCCTGCGGTGGCGTGCGCTAAAAAATTCTGAAGCCTGCACTCTCTCTTATCAAGGTCAACATGAGTCTGTTTCCCGTTATCGTGGTGTTCGGTCTGTCGTTCCCACCGATATTTTTCGAGCTTCTTTTATCACTGGCGATCTTCTGGCTGGTGCGCAAGGTGCTGGTCCCTACCGGGATCTACGATTTCGTCTGGCACCCTGCATTGTTCAATACCGCGCTGTATTGCTGCCTGTTTTACCTGATATCGCGCATGTTTGTCTGAGGTTGATGTGAAAACGCTAACAAGAAAAATCTCCCGCACTGCCATCACCATGGCGCTGGTTATCCTCGCCTTCATTGCTATTTTCCGCGCCTGGGTCTATTACACCGAATCACCGTGGACGCGTGATGCACGCTTCAGCGCCGATGTGGTGGCCATCGCCCCTGACGTGGCCGGTCTTATCACGGCGGTTAACGTTCACGATAACCAGCTGGTGAAAAAAGATCAGGTTCTGTTCACCATCGACCAGCCTCGTTACCAGAAAGCGCTGGAAGAGGCAGAAGCGGACGTGGCCTATTACCAGGCGCTGGCTGCGGAGAAACGCCGTGAGGCGGGCCGCCGTAATCAGCTTGGCGTTCAGGCAATGTCCCGTGAAGAGATTGACCAGTCCAACAACGTGCTGCAAACCGTGCTGCACCAGCTGGCGAAAGCAGAAGCAACGCGCGATCTGGCGAAGCTCGATCTGGAGCGTACCGTGATCCGCGCGCCGTCTGATGGCTGGGTGACCAACCTTAACGTCTATGCCGGGGAATTCATTACCCGTGGCTCAACCGCCGTGGCGCTGGTGAAACAGAACTCTTTCTATGTACTCGCCTATATGGAAGAGACCAAGCTGGAAGGCGTACGTCCCGGCTATCGGGCAGAAATCACGCCGCTGGGCAGCAACCGCGTCTTTAAAGGTACCGTCGACAGCGTCGCCGCAGGGGTCACCAACTCCAGCAGTTCGCGTGATGCAAAAGGGATGGCAACGGTGGATTCCAACCTCGAGTGGGTGCGTCTGGCCCAGCGCGTGCCGGTCCGTATCCACCTGGATGAACAGCAGGGCAATCTGTGGCCTGCGGGTACCACGGCGACGGTGGTGATTACCGGTGAAAAAGATCGGGATGCCAGCCAGGACTCATTCTTCCGTAAAATCGCCCATCGTCTGCGCGAGTTTGGTTAATCGCTATGGGCATCTTTTCCATCGCCAGCCAGCACATTCGCTTCGCCGTGAAGCTGGCGTGTGCCATTGTGCTGGCGCTGTTTGTTGGCTTCCACTTCCAGCTTGAAACCCCGCGCTGGGCAGTGCTGACGGCCGCGATTGTCGCGGCGGGTCCCGCCTTTGCCGCGGGTGGGGAACCCTATTCAGGCGCGATCCGCTATCGCGGAATGCTGCGTATCATCGGGACGTTCATCGGCTGTATCGCGGCGCTCACCATTATTATCCTGATGATCCGCACGCCGCTGCTGATGCTGATGGTGTGCTGTATCTGGGCGGGCTTCTGCACCTGGATCTCGTCTCTGGTGAAAGTGGAGAACTCCTATGCCTGGGGCCTGGCGGGCTATACCGCGCTGATTATTATCATCACCATCCAGTCCGAGCCGCTGCTGGCTCCGCAGTTTGCGGTGGAGCGATGCAGTGAGATTGTCATTGGTATCGTGAGTGCAATTGTCGCGGACCTGCTGTTCTCCCCGCGCTCCATCAAGCAGGAAGTCGACCGTGAGCTTGACGCGCTGATTGTCGCCCAGTACCAGCTGATGCAGCTCTGCATTAAACACGGCGACAGCGAAGAGGTGGATAAAGCCTGGAGCGGGCTGGTTCGCCGCACGCAGGCGCTGGAAGGGATGCGCAGCAATCTCAATATGGAGTCGTCACGCTGGGCTCGCGCTAACCGTCGTCTGAAAGCCCTTAATACGGTCTCGTTAACGCTGATTACCCAGGCATGTGAAACCTACCTGATTCAGAACACGCGCCCGGAAGTGGTCACCGATACGTTCCGCGAACTGTTCGCTGAGCCAGTGGAAACGGTGCAGGACGTGCACAAGCAGCTTAAGCGTATGCGCAGGGTTATTGCCTGGACAGGGGAACGTGACACGCCGGTAACGATCTACACCTGGGTCGGCGCCGCGACGCGCTACCTGCTGCTGAAACGCGGCGTGATCGGGAATACCAAAATCAGCGCGGCGGAAGAAGAGGTACTGCAGGGCGAAGTGGTGATCAAGCCGGAATCCGCCGAGCGCCATCACGCGATGGTCAACTTCTGGCGTACGACGCTTGCCTGTATGCTCGGCACGCTGTTCTGGCTGTGGACGGGCTGGACGTCCGGCAGCGGCGCGATGGTGATGATTGCCGTCGTGACCGCACTGGCGATGCGTCTGCCTAACCCGCGTATGGTCGCCATCGATTTCCTGTACGGCACCCTTGCCGCCCTGCCGATCGGCGCGCTCTATTTTCTGGTTATCATCCCGTCGACGCAGCAGAGCATGCTGCTGCTCTGTATTAGCCTGGCAGTGATGGCGTTCTTTATCGGTATAGAAGTGCAAAAGCGGCGTCTGGGATCGCTGGGGGCGCTGGCGAGTACGATTAACATCATCGTGCTGGATAACCCGATGACCTTCCATTTCAGCCAGTTCCTCGACAGCGCGTTAGGTCAGCTGGTGGGCTGTTTCCTGGCGATGATGGTGATTCTGCTGGTCCGCGATAATTCGCAGGCAAGAACGGGCCGCGTGCTGTTGAACCAGTTTGTGTCGGCCGCCGTGTCGTCGATGACAACCAACACCGCGCGTCGTAAAGAGAACCACCTGCCCGCGCTCTACCAGCAGCTGTTTTTACTGCTGAACAAGTTCCCAGGCGACATCGCCAAGTTCCGCCTGGCGCTGACCATGATCATTGCACACCAGCGTCTGCGCAATGCGCCGGTGCCGATCAACGACGATCTGTCGGCCTGGCACCGCCAGCTGCGTCGTACCGCGGACCACGTGCTTTCCGCCAGCAGTGATGACAAACGACGTCGCTACTTTACGCAGCTGCTTGCAGAGCTTGATATCTACCAGGAGAAGCTTAAAACCTGGGAAGCGCCGCCTCAGGTGACCGAGCCGGTAGGACGGCTGGTGTTGATGCTGCATCGCTACCAGAATGCCCTCACGGATAGCTGACTGAAGTAAAAAAACCGACGCCAAAAGCGTCGGTTTTTTTGTGGCTATACTTATTCCAGCACGTTCTTACATTTCAGGAAGGGAGGACACATGACGACCCAGGCGCTTCAGGATCACATCCTTTTTCAGACCGGTTATCTGGTCAACGGGATCTGGAAAACGCTGGACACGACCTTCGATGTGCTTAACCCCGCTACCGGGGAAGTCATCGCGAAAGTCGCGAAAGCGGGTAAAGCACAAACCGAAGAGGCTATCGCAGCGGCCACCAAAGCCTTCCCGGCCTGGCGTGCCAAAACCGCGAAAGAGCGCTCGGCGATTCTTTATCGCTGGTACGAACTGATTATTGAGAATAAAAGCTGGCTCGGGCAGCTAATGACCACCGAGCAGGGCAAGCCGCTGAAAGAAGCGGAAGGTGAGGTGGAGTACGCTGCCAGCTTTATCCAGTGGTTTGCCGAAGAGGCCAAGCGCGCCAACGGGGAAATTATTCCGCCGATCAAACCCGGCTCGCGCATTCTGGCGACCCGCGAACCCATAGGCGTGGTGGCGGCGATAACGCCGTGGAACTTCCCAATGGCCATGCTCACCCGCAAATTAGGCCCGGCGCTGGCTGCGGGGTGCACCGGAGTGATCAAACCGGCCAATAACACGCCGCTCAGTGCCTTTGCGCTGCTCACTCTGGCAAAACAGGCCGGCGTACCCGACGGCGTGCTCAACGCCGTGGCCGGGAATACCCATGAAATCAGCGATGCGATTATGGCAAGCCGAGACGTGCGTAAAATCTCCTTTACCGGCTCGACCTCCGTCGGCAAAACGCTGGTGCGTAATGCTGCCGAAACCATGAAAAAAGTCTCGATGGAGCTGGGGGGAAATGCCCCGTATATCGTTTTTGAGGATGCAGACATCGACGCGGCGGTGAAGGGGGCGATTGCCAACAAGTTCCGCAATGCCGGGCAGGTCTGCGTCAGCGTGAACCGTTTTTATATTCAGGAAACCGTCTACGACAAGTTTGTGAATAAACTTGCCGATGCCGTGAAGGCGCTCAAGGTGGGGAATGGCCTTGACGAGGGCGTCGTTGTCGGACCGCTGATTGAATCTGCTGCGGTCGACAAGGTGCGTGAGCATGTCGACGATGCCGTCTCCCGGGGGGCAACCGTACTGGCAGGGGGTAAGCCCCATCCGCTTGGCGGGAATTTCTGGATGCCAACCGTGCTGGGCGACTGCCATGAAGGCATGAAGCTGGCAGAGGAAGAGACGTTTGGCCCGGTTGCGGCGTGTTTCCGTTTCACCTCGGAAGATGAAGTTATCCAGCGTGCCAACAATACGCCCTACGGGCTGGCGGCTTACTTCTATACCCAGAATCTCTCACGTGTTTTCCGCGTTTCGCAGGCGATCGAGAGCGGGATGATTGGTATTAACGAGTGTGCCGTCTCCACGGAGCTGGGGCCCTTTGGCGGCGTAAAAGAGTCAGGCCTGGGTCGTGAGGGCTCCGTGCTGGGCCTGGAAGAGTATCTGGAAGTGAAAACCCTTCACATTGGGGGATTATAATAGACAGGGCGGCATCTGCCGCTCGCCTGGACTGGGTGGCTGGCAATGAAAACCTATACCTTTGATTTTGACGAGATCGACAGTCAGGAAGACTTCTACCGTGAGTTTATCCGGGTGTTTGATCTTGAACGGGAAAGCGTGACGAATCTGGATACGCTGTGGGACGTGGTGACCGGGAGTCTGCTGCCGCTACCGCTGGAAATTGAGTTCATCCATTTGCCCGATAAGCTGCGCAGACGCTTTGGCGCACTGATATTACTGTTCGATGAAGCGGAAGAAGAGCTGGAAGGGCAGCTGCGTTTTAACGCGCGGCACTGAATGAAAAAAGCCCCTGACCATCAGGCCAGGGGCAAGTCGTATGATGAGATACGACGAGGGTTTATTTATACAGTTCTGCAGTTGCATGCCAGTGGTCACCCTGATTCAGTTCGGTGACGCGATAGCTGCTGGCACCTGCTTTTTCAGCTTTGGCAGCCAGTTCGTGACGGATATCCATCGGAGAGCCGGTAACAGACGTCACGGAGATGCTGCCCATAGGCTGCAGATTTTGTGCCTGGTCGGCATTCACCTGCTGTACGGCTGCGCTTGCGCCGAAAGAGAGAACAGATGCCAGACCGAGGGTTGCGATGATCAATTTGGTTTTCATAGTCTTTACTCCTGAATAGGGTTTTTGCTCAACGGCGAGAAGGGTTGAACCGCTATTTTTATGCCTGGTGCCGTTGAGTGGAGATTTACGTGTTCAGTTATTACTAAAACTTATTTGTACAGCTCAGCGGTGGCGTGCCAGTGTGCACCAGAGCGCGCTTCGATGATGCGATAGGATGACGCACCCTTTTCTTCCGCTTTTTTGTTCAGCATCTCATGCATGTCCATTGGCGATGTGCCGACCGCGCCGACAGAAACCGTACCGATGGCTTGGCGGGATTGCGCCTGGTCAGCATTGATAGCGTCAGCCGCGAAGGCACCGAATGACAGCACAGACAGGACGCTCAGCGCCGCTACAGTTGATTTGATTTTCATGATTCTTACCTCGTCGATTTTTTTAGTGGGGTCTTGTTTCGTGACCCTCATCACAAAATCAAGTATACACTAATAACGGAAAAAAATTAATACCAGGCTAATGGTTTCTATTGTTATTACGTGTTAAACAGTCTTTTTTTTATAACCAAATTGCATAATATTGGGTGTTTTTTGCACATTTTAGTTGGTTATGTCTAATGAAATCATATGGATATCAGCTTTTGATTTTTTGTGCGATTTTTTGATTTAGCATTCACCAGGTGAATGTTAATGGGTGGTAAAAAGCACTATTTGTCAAAGGCAGAGGCAGTGAAAAAGAGGGGGAAACGGTGTGGAGGCAGAACGATCCCCGCAGCGGCGCTACGGGGAAAGGGGATTAGAGTTCCTGTTCGAACAGAACCAGAATCGCTTCGTGGAGATCTTTAACGGAGAAACCGCTGGCTGGCGTGGTAAAGATGGTGTCATCACCGGCGATAGTCCCGAGGATACCTTCCGTTTTACCCAATGAGTCCAGCATGCGGGCAATCAGCTGTGCGGCACCTGGGCTTGTGTGGATCACCACAACGGCATCGTTGTAGTCGATATCCAGAACCAGATTCTTGAGCGGGCTGGAGGTGGTCGGCACGCCAAGTTCCGCCGGCAGGCAATAGACCATCTCCATCTTGGCGTTACGGGTACGTACCGCGCCAAATTTCGTTAACATGCGGGAGACCTTCGACTGATTGATGTTGTCGAAGCCCTGTTCCTGCAGCGCCTGAACAATTTCTCCCTGAGAACTGAATTTCTCTTCTTTAAGTAGCGCTTTAAACGCCTTTACTAATTCTTCTTGCTTAGACGAGCTTCGCATAAGTCACCCGGAATATGACGATAGAAACAACATTATTATGCATGTGGATGAATTTTTATGCAAATTATCTACTCAGCGCCAGGCTGAAATAATGTTATGAAAGGGAGTGATTTTATCAGAATTCGTTATCAGAAAACATGCCTGGGTCACGCCGCGCAAATAAGCTTAAAAGTAAATTAAATGTTATCAAAATGATGTTGTTTTGGTGGCGGGGCAGGGTGTATTGTAACCACCTCTTAATTCGTTGCCGTCTGTCGTCAGATAGCCTTCTGAAGAGAGATAAAGTCGCGCGACCTCAAATTCTTTAGCTACGAAAATTGTAATTAAACACTTGCTGAATTATGGTCGCCGCAACGGATTTACAGATACTTAAGTTAACCATAATAAGGAGTTTAGGATGAAAGTCGCAGTCCTCGGCGCTGCTGGTGGTATCGGCCAGGCGCTTGCCCTACTACTGAAAACCCAACTGCCTTCAGGCTCAGAACTCTCCCTGTACGATATTGCTCCGGTAACCCCAGGCGTGGCGGTTGACCTGAGCCACATCCCAACTGCTGTAAAAATCAAAGGCTTCTCCGGTGAAGATGCGCGTCCTGCTCTGCAGGGTGCCGACGTGGTGCTGATTTCTGCAGGCGTGGCGCGTAAGCCAGGCATGGATCGTTCAGACCTGTTCAACGTCAACGCGGGCATCGTGAAAAACCTGGTGCAGCAGATTGCTGAAGTGTGCCCGAAAGCGTGCATCGGTATCATCACTAACCCGGTGAACACCACCGTTGCTATCGCGGCAGAAGTGCTGAAGAAAGCAGGTGTTTACGACAAAAACAAACTGTTCGGCGTAACCACGCTGGATATTATTCGCTCCAACACCTTTGTTGCTGAGCTGAAGGGCAAACAGCCAACAGAAGTGGAAGTGCCGGTCATCGGCGGTCACTCTGGCGTTACCATTCTGCCTCTGCTGTCGCAGATCCCAGGCGTGAGCTTCACCGAGCAGGAAGTGGCTGACCTGACTAAACGCATCCAGAACGCGGGCACCGAAGTGGTGGAAGCGAAGGCGGGTGGCGGTTCTGCAACCCTGTCTATGGGCCAGGCGGCTGCACGTTTCGGTCTGTCACTGGTTCGCGCCCTGCAGGGCGAGAAAGGCGTTGTTGAATGCGCTTACGTTGAAGGCGATGGCGAACACGCTCGCTTCTTCTCTCAGCCGCTGCTGCTGGGCAAAAATGGTATCGAAGAGCGTAAATCCATTGGTACGCTGAGCGCGTTTGAACAACACGCGATGGAAGGCATGCTGGATACGCTGAAGAAAGATATCACCCTGGGCGAAGAGTTCGTTAACAAGTAATACGAACCGTCTCCCGGCAAAAAAACGGAGCTTATCGCTCCGTTTTTTTATGCCTGTCAGTTCGTTGCCGGGTATTCCTGAATGGTGACCTGCAGCGTCAGTTTCTTATCGTTGCGCATGACTTCAACAGGGATGATAGAGCCCGGGCGAATTTCTGCCACCTGGTCCATCGTCTCCAGCGCAGAAACCGCCGGCGTGCCGTTGACCGACACAATGACGTCATTGACCTGAATCCCCGCGTTGGCCGCCGGCCCCCCTGGCGCCACCTCGTTCACCACGATGCCCTGGATCTGATCGATCCCGCCACCCTGGGTATGCATCGGCGCAATTTCACGGCCACCGATACCGATATAACCGCGGATCACGCGTCCGTCGCGGATCAGCTTATCCATAATTTTGGTCGCCAGCTGGAACGGAATGGCAAAGCCGATCCCTTCCGGCGTCTCACCGTCGTTACTCTTATCGAACGAGAGGGTGTTGATGCCCATCAGTTCGCCCAGCGAGTTGACCAGCGCACCGCCGGAGTTACCGTGGTTGATGGAGGCATCGGTTTGCAGGAAGTTCTGCCGCCCGGATGGGTTGAAGCCAATACGCCCGGTCGCGCTGATAATCCCCTGGGTGATGGTCTGGCCCAGGTTGTAAGGGTTACCAATCGCCAGGACGACGTCACCAATATGCGGGGTACGTTTACGGTTGATCGGGATGACCGGCAAACCGCCCGTGGCGTTAATCTTCAGGACGGCAAGGTCAGTCAGGCTGTCAGAGCCAACGAGTAATGCCTCAAACACGCGGCCATCCTGCAGGGCGACGATGATCTGGTCGGCATCGTTTATCACATGCTTGTTGGTAATAATGTAGCCGCGCTCGTCCATGATTACCCCGGAGCCGAGAGTGCGGATCTCCAGCTGGTTATGGGCTGAGGTATTCAGGCCACGGTTATAGACGTTAACTACGGCAGGTGCGGCACGGCGAACGGCCTGGTTATAGGTGGCCGGCGTTTCATCCGTGCTATCGAACTGAGGGGCCGACAGTTTATTGAACTGACGTAAAGACGGCAGCGCCAGCAGCAGCAGGCCAGCGACAATCAAACCGATGACAATAGAACGTAAGAGCTTTAAAAGCATGATGCGCGTGTCGTTAAAAAAGGAACGATTTGCAGCATAACATGAGTTATCCGGACATCACACGCAGCGGTGATGTCCGGGTCGCAAATGCTTAGCGCAACAGAATATAGATAGACTCATTGCCGCGCATGACCTGCAGGGCAATAACCGCCGGTTTACTCTCCATCACCTTGCGCAGTTCGGCAATGGACTGCACGCGATTGCGGTTTACCCCAATGATCACATCTTCCTGATGCAATCCGGCCTGTGCGGCAGGGCTGCTCTTCTCAACGGTGTCGATGCGAATGCCTTTCGTACCGTCTTTCAGCTGTCCATCGCTCAGCGTCGCACCCTGCAGCGCCGGGGCGATCAGCTCCGCACTGGCAGAGGAGGAGGTGCTCTTATCCAGCGTCACTTCAACGTCCAGCGGCTTACCGTCACGGATCAGACCCAGCTTCACTTTGGCGCCGGGTTCGGTGGTCGCTATCCGCGAGCGCAGCTCGGCAAAGCTGCTCAGCGGCTTGTCGTTGAGGCTGACGATCACATCGCCCGATTTGATACCTGCTTTTGCCGAGCCGGAGTTAGGCAGCACTTCACTGACAAACGCCCCGCGCTGTACGTTGATATTGAACGCTTTGGCGATATCGGCGCTCATCTCCATACCTTTAATACCCAGCAGCCCGCGTTTGATTTCGCCGAACTGAATGAGCTGCTGCGCCAGGGTTTTGGCCATATTGCTGGGAATCGCAAAACCGATCCCGATGCTGCCGCCACCCGGGGCCAGAATGGCTGTGTTGATCCCAATCAGCTCACCGTTAAGGTTAAGTAACGCCCCGCCGGAGTTCCCGCGGTTGATTGAGGCATCGGTCTGGATAAAGTTTTCCAACCCTTCCAGATTGAGGCCGCTGCGTCCCAGCGCGGAGACGATCCCGGAAGTGGCGGTTTGCCCTAAGCCAAAGGGGTTACCCACGGCGACGGCAAAATCACCGACGCGCAGTTTGTCGGAGTCCGCGATGGCAATCTGGGTCAGGTTACTCGGGTTTTGTACCTGCAACAGCGCAATGTCGCTCTGGTCATCACCGCCAATCAGTTTGGCATCAAATTCGCGGCCATCGTTTAGCTGGACGCTGATTTTATCGGCCTGGCTGATGACATGATTGTTAGTCAGAATGTAGCCTTTTGCCGCATCAATAATGACGCCGGAACCCAGGCCTTCAAAAGGCTGGGCCTGCTGGTCGGGAGACTCATCGCCAAAATATTTTTTCAGTTCTTCAGGGACGCGTTGGCTTTGTACCGCCGTGCCCTCAACCTGAACGCTGACCACCGCAGGCAACACTTTTTCCAGCATGGGGGCAAGGCTTGGAATGGCCGCCTGGCCAGGCACCTGGGAGGGAAGGGCGGCAAATACAGGGACGGACGCCGAGAGAGATAACCCGACACTTAACGCGATAGCGCTCAACAGCTGGTTTTTTTTCTTCATCGATGTTGACTCTCGTAACCTGGAATAAAGGAAAAACGGCCCCAAAAACACGTTGATGTTATTGAATTTTAAACCGCTGAACAATGAGGTGTTTAACTAAATGATAGCTGGGGTCAGGAAGAAAGGACGGGCGCAATCGCTGCGCCCGTAAAATAAATTCAGGTTGTGCGATTAATCGCGTTTTACACCGCCGCGCAGCAGGCCGGACGCGCCGTCTGAATAGTCGCGAGGCATCTGAACAGGCGCCTGATCGTTACCGGCTTCAGAGTCTGCCAGACGGTTGCGGAACGGATTGGTTTCCGCCGTCATTTCCGGCAGCAGGCTGCTGGAGCTTTTTGCCATATGCTGATACAGCTGACGATAGTCGGTCGCCATGTTGTCCAGCAGCTCGGCGCTACGGGCAAAATGGCTGACCAGCTCTTCACGATACTCTTCCAGCTCGGCTTTGTTCTTTTCCAGTTCGTACTGCAGTGACTGCTGCTGACGCAATTTGCGATTACCGAAACGCATGGCCACAGCACCGATGACGATGCCGACGACTAAACCGATTAGCGCATATTCCCAGGTCATGAACTTCTCCCGTTGTCTTGTTGTTCCGTAGGGTGTTGGCTCGGCTCCTGCCTGTGCCTGATAATGCCACTATAACCGCTATTTCCGTAGAAGTGGAATCCTGACGTATCATCGCGTAGTGTAGAACGGCCTTTTTTTCATCAGTCACGTCTGCTGGTGAGCGTTAATTGAAGGAATAACAATAAGATTATGCAAAACCTGTCCCCTGCATCGCGATATCAACTGGCCCTAAACGAGGGCACTCATCAGCCGGATGACGTACAGCGTGAGGCGGTAAGTCGTCTGGAGATGATTTATCAGGAACTCACGGCCAAACCCGCTGAAACCGAACAGAATGGCGGGCTAAAGGCGGCATTTGGACGGTTGCTTGGAAAAAAAGCGCCACAGGCCCACGCGCCGGTGCGCGGTCTATATATGTGGGGCGGGGTCGGTCGCGGAAAAACCTGGCTGATGGACATGTTCTACCAGAGCCTGCCGGGGGCGCGTAAACAGCGTCTGCACTTCCACCGCTTTATGCTGCGTGTGCATGAAGAGCTGACTGCGCTGCAGGGTAAAAGCGATCCGCTGGAGATTGTGGCCGACAGGTTCAAGGCGGAAACGGACGTGCTCTGCTTCGATGAATTTTTTGTGTCTGACATCACCGATGCCATGCTGTTAGGCGGCCTGATGAAAGCGCTTTTTGCCCGCGGGATCACGCTGGTGGCCACGTCGAATATTCCGCCGGATGAGCTTTACCGCAACGGCCTGCAGCGGGCACGCTTCCTGCCTGCCATCGACGCCATTAAGCAGCATTGTGACATTATGAACGTTGATGCCGGTGTCGATTATCGCCTGCGCACCTTAACCCAGGCGCACCTGTGGCTCTCGCCGTTAAATGCAGAGACCACCCGCGAGATGGATAAACTCTGGCTGGCGCTGGCGGGGGCAAAACGCGAGCACGCCCCGGAACTCGAGATTAACCATCGCCCGCTGCCAACGCTCGGCGTTGAAAACCAAACGCTGGCGGTCTCCTTTACGACGCTGTGCGTTGATGCCCGCAGCCAGCACGACTACATTGCGCTTTCACGTCTGTTCCACACCGTGATGGTGCTGGATGTGCCGGTGATGACGCGGCTGATGGAGAGCGAGGCGCGGCGCTTCATCGCGATGGTGGACGAGTTTTACGAGCGCCACGTTAAGCTGGTGATTAGCGCCGAGGTTCCTTTATATGAGATCTACCAGGGGGAGCGGCTAAAGTTTGAGTTCCAGCGCTGCCTGTCTCGCCTGCAGGAGATGCAGAGCGAGGAATACCTGAAGCTGGAGCATATGCCATAAATGCCACCCTCTCCCTGTGAAGGGGGACTTGTCGGCCGGGTAAGGCGCAGCCGCCACCCGGCATTTTCCACCGCCTCGAAAAACCCAATTTGAATCACATTTAAGGGTCGATCTTTGACCTCAACTTCTCTATAATCTTGCGACCCCACGTTACGAGAAGGTTTTTTTCCCGAAACTTTCTATGTGTCGGCATGTGCTATTCGAAGGGGTAGGTTTGCCGGACTTTGTCGTGTGAACCTCAACTGACTAAACGTTTGGGTGTTCACCAACGTGTAACTTATTATTTGGGTAAGCTTTTAATGAAAACTTTTACAGCTAAACCAGAAACCGTACAGCGCGACTGGTATGTTGTTGACGCGACCGGTAAAACTCTGGGCCGTCTGGCTACTGAACTGGCTCGTCGCCTGCGCGGTAAGCACAAAGCGGAATACACTCCGCACGTTGATACCGGTGATTACATCATCGTTCTGAACGCTGACAAAGTTGCTGTTACCGGCAACAAGCGTACTGACAAAATGTACTACCACCACACCGGCCACATCGGTGGTATCAAAGAAGCGACCTTTGAAGAGATGATTGCCCGCCGTCCTGAGCGTGTGATTGAAATCGCGGTTAAAGGCATGCTGCCAAAAGGCCCGCTGGGTCGTGCTATGTTCCGTAAACTGAAAGTTTACGCAGGCAACGAGCACAACCACGCGGCACAGCAACCGCAAGTTCTTGACATCTAATCGGGATTATAGGCAATGGCTGAAAATCAATACTACGGCACTGGTCGCCGCAAAAGTTCCGCAGCTCGCGTTTTCATCAAACCGGGCAGTGGTAAAATCGTAATCAACCAGCGTTCTCTGGAACAGTACTTCGGTCGCGAAACTGCCCGCATGGTAGTTCGCCAGCCGCTGGAACTGGTTGATATGGTAGAAAAACTGGATCTGTACATCACCGTTAAAGGTGGTGGTATCTCCGGTCAGGCAGGTGCGATCCGTCACGGTATCACCCGCGCTCTGATGGAGTACGACGAATCCCTGCGTTCTGAACTGCGTAAAGCTGGCTTCGTTACTCGTGACGCGCGTCAGGTTGAACGTAAGAAAGTGGGTCTGCGTAAAGCACGTCGTCGTCCACAGTTCTCCAAACGTTAATCCATTCTGCTTACGCAGAACGATTGGCGAAAAACCCGCTTCGGCGGGTTTTTTTATGGATAATGCGCAGGTTATCCACAATATCCATGCATATATCTTCTCTTTTTCCACATTTCCAGAATCCCCTCACCACAAAGCCATCAAAATCTGGTAAACTATCATCCAATTTTCTGCCCAAATATCGGTGAATACTCGATTTTTGTTCGATTCTTGAACAATGTGTCTTCTCTGGGATGGGCGATACAACATCTGGCTGGCCCCTGTTGGGCTGGTAGCAGTAAAAATTCTGAATATACCTGGAGGTTTTCATGGCTGTCGCTGCCAACAAACGTTCGGTAATGACGCTGTTTTCTGGTCCTACTGACATTTATAGCCATCAGGTTCGTATCGTGCTGGCCGAGAAGGGTGTCAGTTTTGAGATCGAGCATGTGGAAAAGGATAACCCGCCTCAGGATCTGATCGATCTCAACCCGAGCCAAAGCGTACCGACGCTGGTGGATCGCGAGCTGACCCTGTGGGAATCCCGTATCATTATGGAATACCTGGATGAGCGTTTCCCGCATCCGCCGCTGATGCCTGTTTACCCTGTTGCGCGTGGTGAAAGCCGCCTGTACATGCAGCGTATCGAAAAAGACTGGTATTCGCTGATGAACGTGATCACCAGCGGATCCGCTGCGGAAGCCGACGCTGCGCGTAAGCAACTGCGTGAAGAGCTGCTGGCAATCGCCCCGGTGTTTGGTCAGAAACCGTTCTTCCTGAGCGATGAGTTCAGCCTCGTGGATTGCTACCTGGCACCGCTGCTGTGGCGTCTGCCAATCCTGGGCGTAGAGTTCAGCGGTCCTGGCGCGAAAGAGCTGAAGGGCTACATGACTCGCGTCTTTGAGCGAGACTCTTTCCTGGCATCTTTAACTGAACCGGAACGTGAAATGCGTCTCGGCCGAGGCTAATGACTGTGGAAATGTCACAACTTACCCCACGCCGTCCGTATCTGCTGCGCGCCTTCTATGAATGGCTGCTGGATAACCAGCTCACGCCGCACCTGGTTGTGGATGTGACGTTGCCGGGCGTGCTGGTTCCAATGGAATACGCACGTGACGGACAGATTGTACTGAACATCGCCCCGCGCGCGGTGGGTAACCTGGAGCTGGCAAACGATGAAGTGCGCTTCAACGCGCGTTTCGGCGGCGTACCGCGCCAGGTTTCCGTACCGCTGGCTGCTGTGCTGGCTATCTACGCGCGTGAAAACGGTGCGGGTACCATGTTCGAGCCGGAAGCGGCATATGATGAAGACGTTGCCAGCCTGAATGATGACAACGCATCTGATGAGCGTGAAAGCGACACGGTGATGTCAATTATCGATGGCGACAAACCCGATCATCAAGATGACAATGACCCTGATGACGATCCGCCTCCGCGCGGTGGTCGCCCAGCGCTACGCGTTGTGAAATAAATCCGCTTGCGCCGTTTGTAAAAAGCCAGTGATATCACTGGCTTTTTTTATTTCTGTATCAATCTACCGTTGTAATATTTTTAAATAAGCATTGTTTATATCTCTTGTTTCTTCATTGCTTGATTAATAATTAAATAGATTTATAAACCCCATGAATAAATGAGGTGTGAACTAATATCAAAACGATGAGAAAAGTAAAGAGGAATTCTGAGTAATATTATTTTTTTGATGTTGATCTCTTTTTTGATTGGGTAATTTCTTAATAAAATAAGGAAAAAATCATTTTGTGGTTATCCTTAATAGAATAGTTAATTTTGCTAAATTGCATGTATTTATAAAAACAATACTATGTGCACATGCTGACAAGCATGACGACAATCAGTAACTGGTAAAGGTATTTATCATTACTGGGTTAAATATTGCAATTACTCATATGTTAAGGATTAACAAGTGAAAAAAGTTTTACTCGCTACTGCGCTTTCTCTGTGTGTGACTTCAGCATTTGCTGCAGACCCTTCAGCTGTACTGAAGGTTAAAGGTACGCTGACGAATGCAGCATGTACGCCAGTATTAAGCAACGGCGGTACTGTTGACTACGGTACAATTAATTTGGGCAGTCTGAACGCTTCTGCTGTCAACCAGTTGGGACAGAAGAATATCGATCTGACCATTAACTGCACCGCAGCAACAAAAGTGTCCTGGAATATGGTTGACGATCGCGCTGATACTAACGCGGGTCTGACCGTAGAAAACGGTATGTTTGGTGGTGGTATTATTAAAGGCGCTAGCCAAACTTACGGTGTGGGCAAAACCGCGGGTGGCGTTAACATTGGCTCTTACGCTCTGCTAGTTAAAGTAGACAGCGTAACGGCTGATGGTGCTGCGGTAGATCCAATCTATCAGCAGAACGCGACGGGTACCTGGACCAAATCCACCAACGGTTCTTCTCAGGGCAGCCATATTCGTGACTTCACCGTTGCGTCTGCAGGTTCTCTGGATCCGCTGGCCTTCCAGACCGCGACCTTCCCGCTGGCAACTTCACTGGCTCTTCAGGACACCACAACTCTGGCGATTACGGACGATACTCAGCTTGACGGTCAGTTGACCATCAGCCTGCGTTATCTGTAAGACTTTATTGAGTAAAAGTAATTTTAAAATAATCCAGAGAGTGAATGTTCTGCATTTACTCTCTTTTTAACAGCACGATAAACATGGAATGTTCTGTTGGGCTATCAAGGAGATAATATTATGCAATGCATAAGGTCGAATATATTTAAAACACTTTTTACTGTCGCTTTATTCTCCGCCAATTTTGCGGTGCATGCAGAAGGTATGGTGCCAGAAACCAGCCTGCTAATTATTGATGAAGCCACACACAGCGGTACCATTAACGTAAAAAATACGGATTCACACCCATCCTTATTATATACGAACGTTGTAGACCTGCCGGACGACCAGGGGCTTAAGTTGATCGTCACGCAGCCTGTGGTTCGCCTTGAGCCGGGCCAAACGCAGCAGCTTCGTTTTATTTTGCAAAGCAAGCAGCCGCTGGATGTTGAGCATTTAAAACGCGTCACATTTGACGGTATTCCACCAAAAAATGACGATAAAAAAATTAAAATTGGCATTAATATTCGCCAGGATATTCCAGTGCTAATACGCCCGGCTACGCTGGGGGTCGTGACGGATGCGTGGAAATACCTCAAATGGTCTACGGTTGGATCTTCTGTAAAAGTAACCAACCCAAGTAAGTACGTTGTTCGTCTGGCACAAAAAGTCGTATTACAACCTTCAGGCGCAAACGCCACGCTTTCCAAAACTTACCTTCTGCCAGGTGAGACGATGACGGCTGCGTTGAACAAAACGAGCAGCGGTGATAGCCACGTTAAATTTTTCCCGGCCAGCCGTTATGGCATTGAAGTGCCGAGTTTTACCTCAGAATTAAATAAATAATATAGGGATCAAACGGTGAATAAAAAAAGCCGTATTGCACTTTGTGTCCGCGCAGTTCTCTGCGGCACCTTGCCTCTGATGATGTTTGACTCCGCCTCCGTACTCGCAAGGGAAGTGACGTTTGATACGGGGGTAATGAAAACGCTGGGGTTATCGAGCGACTTGAACCATTATTTCGCTGAAGCACCGCGTTTTCTGCCCGGAACCCATTCCGTGAACGTTAAAGTGAATGGTGAAGATCGCGGAATGGCCGCCGTCCGTTTCAATAAGGACGGCGTGCTGTGTTTTGATAACGATCTGCTTGATTTCGCAGGCCTCATGCCAGTCCCCCTGAAGGCAGGCGAGGCGTGCCACAACATCCGCGACGACTACCCGAAAGCGGTAATCAACGCGTTGCCAAACCAGGAAGCCGTTGAGTTGTATCTGCCGCCTGAAGCGGTAAACAGCCTGTCGTCGGATATCCGAAACTTCCAGCACGGCGGTGCCGCCGGGATGCTCAACTATTCGCTTTTCAGCACCCGTAACGAATATGGCGGTAGCGACAAAACCCGCTATTCGCAGGCCAATCTGGAAGCGGGTTTTAACGCATTTGACTGGTCGCTTCGCAGTAATTACATCCTGACGGATGACAATGGCAAGAAAAATGCCGACAGCATTTACACCTACGCAGAGCATGTTTTTGTCCCGCAGAAGTTAACCATGCAGGTCGGTGAAATTAATGCCATGTCTAATGTGCTGAGCGGCATACCCATTACCGGTATCCAGCTTATGCCGACTAGCGGGCTGACAAAAGACGGCAGCGGCGTCAGCGTGTCAGGCATTGCCCGTTCCTCCCAGGCTCGCGTGGAGATTCGCCAGAACAATCAGCTGATCTTCAGTACGCTCGTGCCCGCGGGACCATTTACGCTGGATGACGTGCCGGTTGCGCGTAACAACGTCGATTTAGACGTTTCCGTCGTAGAGTCGGACGGCTCCACGAATCACTTTATTGTTCCTGCTGCCGCAGTGAAGCAGCGAAATCTTTCTCGCCCGCAGGGGCTTACCGTGTCTGCCGGTCAGGTACGCAGCATCGATAGCGACTACAGCGATCCGCTGGTGATGAACGTTTCCGACGGCTGGCGCATTTTCCCGTGGATGAACCTTCTGGCCTCCGGTACTGCCGCTCAAGATTACCAGGCAGCTGGCGGTCGTACCGATTTTCTTATCAGCGATCTTTGGTCTGTTTCCACGACGGTTGCGGCAAGCAAAGAGTCTTTTGGTGACAGCAACAGTGGACTTAAAACCGAGCTAGGAAGCGATCTTACGCTTTCCTCCCATGTATCGCTTTCCACCAGCGCGACGCACTACAGCGGCGGCTACCGTGAGATGGCAGAAGCGATGGACGATGACTATCAGGGGTACGATAACGCCTACTCCGGCAGCATACGTTTCTCATCCGGTCTGGCAGGCGTTTTCTCAGCAGGCTTCAACTATAACCAGAGCAGCGGGAACTCTGAGGATTCCCGCTATCTGCTTCTGTCGTGGGGTAAGACATTTAAATATGCCAGCGTTACCGCCAACTGGCAAAGCGCTGTGGGCAACGTCGATGACGACCAGGATGATGAAATGCTGTACATCAACGTCAGCATTCCGCTGAGTCCGGGGCAGTCTGTCAGCACTTACATGCGCAAACAGGGCGACAATACCACTTACGGTGTAGCCAACAGCGGTTCGCTGGGCGAAAACACACACTACTATATCGCCGCCGATCGTGACCAGTCGTCCAGCGATAATAGCTTCAACGGTAACCTTAACACCAATCTGCATTACACCCAGCTGAGCGTGGGTGGTGGCAGCAACGGTGATCACCAGCGTAACTATAACGCCACCCTGGCGGGCGGCATCGCTATGCACAAAAATGGCGTGACGTTCTCGCCGTATGCGATTCGCGATACCTTTGCGATTGCCAGACTGAGCGAGAAGAAAAGCGGGGTAGAAATCGCTACGCCACAGGGTACGGTCTGGACCGATGCCTGGGGACAGGCGGTTGTACCTTCGCTAAACGAGTGGCGCAATTCGCGTATAGAAGTGGATGCCAACAAGCTGCCGCAGAATATGACGCTGGCAAACGGCACCCGATATATCGCCGCAGGTCACGCTTCAGTCAGCGAGCTTGATTTCAAGGTGCTGAACAGCCGACGTGTGATGCTGCGTATGAAGCAAACCGATGGTCGGCCGCTGAGAAAAGGGCTGGCAATCGTGGATGAGAAGGACAACTACATTGTGACGGTCGTTGATGATGGTCATGTCTTTATCAACGATGCGGATCAGTTACCGGCGCTGTACGCCATGGACGCCAACAACAATCGTTTGTGCAAACTCGATTTCGCTCTTCCTGAGAAACGCAATGAAGACGCCTTCTATGAAGAAGTAAACGGAGTATGCCGATGAATTATCAACAAACAGTAGGATTAACAGCGCTGGGGATACTTTTCTTCGTGGCGACTGCAAATGCGGAAGATTGCCAAATATCGCTTTCGCAGCCGGTGGTGGATTACCATGAAATGCGTCGAGATAATATCGATAAAACCCAGCAGAACTGGCACAAAATGGCGGACCGTACCCTCAACGTTAATGTTTACTGCCCGCAGCCGCAGCAAATGGCGGTGTTGTTACAGGGGACGGCAGGCGATAAAGGGCGCTTCACATTCGGCCAGTCTGGCGGGATGGCGGTTAAAATCGATGATATGACCATCGACGGTAAAAATTACACCGTCGGCAAAACGGTCGATCAGCTCGGTTTTACTCCGCAAAGCGGCACGCCTTCGCCGTTTTATGTGCGTAATAATGAAGCGGTTATTGCGGTTGATAATAATCAGGTGCCTTCAGGCCAGCAGATGAATTTCCGTGTCACGCTATCACCTGTGCTGGATGACAATGCGTTTAGCCGCATCACCGATCAAACCGTACTGGAAAGTGACTTAACCTGGACTCTGCTGACGAGGTAGCATTTCGGAGAGTAAAAAATAGCTCTTCATTATTTCTATCGCCAATGAAATGCCTGTTTTTTTCTTGCAGCTGACTCAAGCAATGATAGGCTGGCAACCTTCATGCTAAAATATCTGAAATTTTTTTGATTACGCTGTAGGTAACAAAGGGAATAAACCGGAAGGTTTATTCCCTTTTTTCTTACACTTCCAGGTAGTTCAGTATCCCGTCAGCCGCTTTGCGCCCTTCGGCAATCGCCGTCACCACCAGGTCGGAACCGCGAACGATATCGCCACCGGCGAAGATTTTTGGGTTGCTGGTCTGGAAGGCATTATCGCTGCCTTCTGGCGCAATAATACGGCCCTGCGAGTCCAGCTCAACGCTGTGCTTCGCCAGCCATTCCATGCTGTGAGGGCGGAAACCGAACGCCATCACCACGGCGTCGGCCGGGATCACGTGTTCAGAATCGGCCACGATCTCGGCGCGACGACGGCCTTTTGCATCCGGTGCGCCCATCTCAGTGCGCGCCATCTTCACGCCGCTCACTTTACCGTTGGCATTCACTTCAATACCCAGAGGCTGGATGTTGAACTGGAATTCCACGCCCTCTTCACGTGCGTTTTTCACTTCACGCTTAGAGCCCGGCATGTTCTCTTCGTCACGACGGTAAGCACAGATCACGTGTGCCGCATTCTGACGAATGGAGGTTCGCACGCAGTCCATCGCGGTATCACCGCCGCCCAGCACCACCACGCGTTTGCCTTCCATGCTGACGAACGGCTCATCGGCGGTTTCACCATAACCCATAATCTGCTTGGTGTTGGCAATCAGGAACGGCAGCGCGTCATAAACGCCCGGCGCGTCTTCGTTTTCCAGACCACCGCGCATGGACTGATAGGTACCCACGCCCAGGAACACGGCGTCGTAATCCTTCAGCAGATCGTCGAGCTGTACGTCGCGGCCCACTTCTGTGTTCAGTTTGAACTCAATGCCCATGCCGGCGAAGATTTCACGGCGACGGGTCATGACCTCTTTTTCCAGCTTGAAGGCCGGGATACCGAAGGTCAGCAGACCGCCGATCTCCGGATGACGGTCAAAGACCACCGCCTTCACGCCGTTGCGGGTCAGCACGTCCGCGCAGGCCAGGCCCGCCGGGCCCGCGCCGATGATCGCCACGCGCTTGTCGGTTTGCTTCACGCCGGTCATGTCCGGACGCCAGCCCATCTCAAACGCTTTATCGTTGATATAGCGCTCGATGTTGCCGATGGTCACCGCGCCAAACTCGTCGTTCAGCGTACAGGAACCTTCGCACAGACGATCCTGAGGACACACGCGGCCGCACACTTCCGGCAGGGTGTTGGTCTGGTGAGACAGCTCGGCGGCTTCAAAAATACGCCCTTCGTTGGCCAGCTTCAGCCAGTTCGGGATGTAGTTGTGTACCGGACATTTCCATTCGCAGTAAGGGTTACCGCAGGACAGGCAGCGGTCTGCCTGTGCTTTGGCCTGGCCTTCTGAAAACGGCTCGTAGATTTCAACAAATTCAATTTTGCGGATCTTCAGCGGTTTCTTTGGCGGATCAACACGCTGCAGGTCGATAAACTGGTATACGTTCTGGCTCATCTGAATTCCTTACTGCGCCTGCACGCGCAGCTCTGCTGCGCTACGACTACGGTGACCCAACAGGGCTTTAACATCGCTGGACTTCGGCTTAACCAGCGCGAATTTCGCAGAGAACGCCGGCCAGTTAGCCAGGATCTCTTCGCCGCGCGAAGAACCGGTATGCTGCACGTGTTCGGTAATCAAACCGCGCAGGTGTTCTTCGTGAATGGCCAGCGTATCAACGTCCAGCACTTCTACCAGTTCAGGGTTCACGCGTTTACGGAACTCACCGTCTTCATCCAGGACGTAGGCAAAACCGCCCGTCATGCCTGCGCCGAAGTTCACGCCGGTTTTACCCAGAACGCAAACAATCCCGCCCGTCATGTATTCACAACCGTTATCGCCAATGCCTTCCACCACGGTGATAGCACCGGAGTTACGCACCGCAAAACGCTCGCCCGCACGACCCGCGGCAAACAGACGACCGCCGGTTGCGCCGTACAGACAGGTGTTACCGATAATGCTGGCTTCATGGCTGCGGAAGGCTGAGCCGACCGGAGGACGTACCGCCAGAAGACCGCCCGCCATGCCTTTGCCGACGTAGTCGTTGGCATCGCCGGTCAGGTACAGCTCAACGCCGCCTGCGTTCCACACGCCGAAGCTCTGACCCGCAGTACCGCTGAAGTGCGCGGTAATCGGATCGGCCGCCAGCCCCTGGTCACCGTGCGTCTGCGCGATGTAGCCGGAGAGGGAGGCACCCACGGAACGGTCGGTGTTGCGGATATCAAACCAGAACGTTTTGCTCTGCTTGTCGTCCACATACGGTTTCGCCTGCTGCAGCAGCTGCGCGTTCAGCACGCCGTTGTCGAACGGCGGGTTGTTCTCGGTGCAGTAGACCGCTTTGCCAGGATGCGGCTGCGCGGTTTCCAGCAGCTTGCTCAGCTCGAGCTTCTGCTGCTTGGCCGTGAAACCTTCCAGCTCTTTCAGCAGGTCGGTACGGCCAATCAGGTCTACCAGGCGCTTCACGCCCAGCTGCGCCATCAGCTCGCGGGTTTCACGGGCGATGAACTCAAAGTAGTTGGTCACTTTGAACGGCAGGCCGTGATAGTGATTCTTACGCAGCTTCTCATCCTGGGTTGCAACACCGGTTGCGCAGTTGTTCAGGTGGCAAATACGCAGGTATTTACAGCCGAGCGCAACCATTGGGCCGGTACCGAAGCCAAAGCTTTCCGCACCCAGAATCGCCGCCTTGATGATGTCGAGGCCGGTTTTCAGGCCACCGTCCACCTGCAGACGGATCTTGTGACGCAGACCGTTAGCCACCAGCGCCTGCTGGGTTTCCACCAGGCCAAGTTCCCACGGGCAGCCCGCATATTTCACGGAGGAGAGCGGGCTTGCGCCGGTACCACCGTCATAACCGGCGATGGTGATAAGGTCCGCATAGGCCTTCGCCACGCCGGTGGCAATGGTGCCGACGCCCGGTTCGGAAACCAGCTTCACGGAGATCATCGCTTTCGGGTTGACCTGCTTCAGGTCGAAAATCAGCTGCGCCAGGTCCTCGATAGAGTAGATATCGTGGTGCGGCGGCGGGGAGATCAGCGTCACGCCCGGTACCGAGTAGCGCAGTTTGGCGATGTACGGGGTAACTTTATCACCCGGCAGCTGACCGCCTTCGCCCGGTTTCGCACCCTGAGCGACTTTAATCTGAATCACGTCGGCGTTGACCAGGTACGCTGGCGTCACGCCAAAGCGGCCGGATGCCACCTGCTTGATACGGGACACCTTGTTGGTGCCGTAACGGGCAGGATCTTCACCGCCTTCGCCGGAGTTAGAGTTGCCACCGATGCTGTTCATGGCTTCCGCCAGCGCCTCGTGGGCTTCCGGGCTCAGCGCGCCGATGGACATCGCCGCGGTATCGAAGCGTTTGAACAGTTCGGATGCCGGTTCGACTTCGTCAATGCTGACCGCTTCATCACCCGGATTCAGGGCAATGAGGTCGCGCAGCGTCGCCGCCGGACGGTTGTTCACCAGCTCAGCGTACTGCTGATAATCACGGTATTCGCCGCTCTGAACCGCCTGCTGCAGCGTGCGCACCACGTCAGGGTTGTAGGCATGATACTCGCCGCCGTGAACGTATTTCAGCAGACCGCCCTGATCCAGCGGCTTACGTGCCAGCCAGGCGCGCTTGGACAGGTTCACCAGATCCTGCTGGAAGTCAGCAAAACCGGCGCCGCCGATGCGGCTGACCACGCCCTGGAAGCAAAGGTTGGCGACCTCATCGTGCAGGCCAACCGCTTCAAACAGCTTCGAGCAGCGGTAGGAGGCAATGGTCGAGATGCCCATTTTGGACATGATCTTGTACAGACCTTTGTTGATGCCGTTACGGTAGTTCAGCATCACCGCGCGGTAATCTTTGTCGATCGCGCGGGTATCCACCAGACGGGCCAGCGTTTCATAGGCCAGGTACGGGTAGATCGCCGTCGCGCCAAAGCCTAACAGCACGGCAAAGTGGTGCGGGTCGCGCGCGCTGGCGGTTTCAACAATGATGTTGGCGTCGCAGCGCAGGCTCTTATCCACCAGACGCGTCTGGATAGCGCCCACCGCCATTGGTGCAGGCACCGGCAGACGGTTTTTCGCGATGTTGCGGTCGGACAATACCAGCAGCACGGTACCGTTACGCACCATCTGTTCGGCTTTGTCGCACAGCGCATTCACCGTCTCTTCGAGGCTCGCGTCGTTCACGTCGAAGGTAATATCGAGCGTGTCGGCGCGATAGTGCTCCTCTTTCATGGTGGTGAGCTGTTTGAAATCGGAGTACAGCAGGATCGGCGATTTAAAGGTCAGACGGTGCGCCTGGCCTTCGGCCTCGCAGAAGACGTTCATCTCGCGACCGATGCTGGTGGCCAGCGACATCACGTGGGCTTCACGCAGCGGATCGATTGGCGGGTTGGTGACCTGCGCAAACTGCTGGCGGAAGTAGTCGTAAATGATGCGCGGCTGGCTGGAGAGCACGGCAAACGGGGTATCGTCACCCATCGAGCCGACCGCTTCCTGGCCGTTCTCACCGAGCACGCGGATGACGGAGTCCAGCTCTTCCGCGCTGTAGTTAAACTGCTTCTGGTAGCTGGCGAGGGTGTCATCGTCCAGCTCGCGGCTGCCCACTTCTTCATCCGACAGATCTTCAAACGGCACCAGACGACGCACGTTTTTCTCCATCCACTCTTTGTACGGATGGCGGCTCTTCAGATCGTTGTCGGTTTCGGCGGAGTGCAGGATGCGTCCACTGCGGGTGTCGATCACCATCAGCTCGCCCGGACCGACGCGGCCTTTCTCGACCACTTCGTCAGGCTGGTAATCCCAGATGCCGACTTCAGAGGCGCAGGTGATGAGCTTATCTTTGGTGATGACGTAGCGCGCCGGACGCAGGCCGTTACGGTCCAGGTTACACGCAGCGAAACGACCGTCGGACATGACGATGCCCGCCGGGCCGTCCCACGGCTCCATGTGCATGGAGTTAAAGTCGAAGAACGCGCGCAGCTCAGGGTCCATATCCGGGTTGTTCTGCCAGGCCGGCGGCACGAGCAGACGCATGGCGCGCACGATATCCATCCCGCCCGCCAGCAGCAGTTCCAGCATGTTATCCATCGAGCTGGAGTCCGAGCCGGTTTCGTTCACGAACGGCGCGGCATCATGCAGGTCAGGGATCAATGGCGTCTGGAACTTGTAGGTACGGGCGCGGGCCCACTGGCGGTTACCGGTAATAGTGTTGATCTCACCGTTGTGTGCCAGGTAGCGGAACGGCTGCGCCAGCGGCCAGCGTGGAACGGTGTTGGTGGAGAAGCGCTGGTGGAACAGGCAAATGGCCGATTCCAGACGCAGGTCCGCCAGGTCCAGGTAGAAGCGCGGCAGGTCAGCCGGCATACACAGACCTTTATAGATGTTCACCAGGTTAGAGAGGCTACAGACGTAGAACTCTTTATCGTCCTGGAGACGTTTTTCAATGCGACGGCGGGCGATAAACAGGCGGCGTTCCATATCACGCGGACGCCAGCCCGCAGGCGCGTTGACGAAAATCTGTTCAATACGAGGCAGCGAGGAGAGGGCGATTTCACCGAGCACCCCTTCGTTGGTTGGCACATCGCGCCAGCCGACAATCGACAGGGTTTCACGCTGAAGTTCTTCTTCGACGATGCGGCGTGAGGCGGCAGCTTTTTCAGGATCCTGGTTCAGGAACAGCATGCCGACAGCGTAGTTTTTGGCTAAACGCCAGCCGCGCTCTTCCGCCACGATGCGGAAGAAACGATCCGGTTTTTGCAGCAGCAGGCCGCAACCGTCGCCGGTTTTACCATCGGCAAGGATGGCGCCACGGTGCTGCATACGGGCCAGTGCGTGAATAGCGGTACGCACCACCTTGTGGCTAGGTTCGCCTTCTATGTGGGCGATCAGGCCGAAACCACAGTTATCCTTCTCAAGGGATTTATCGTACAACATATCAGTGAACCTCCCCAGGCTCGTCGGGCTTCCCACTGAACTTTACCGTGGCGCACAGGCACAGAAAGAGCATGGCGACGGGGTTTGCGTTTCATACGCGGACCTCGCATTCGCCCTCTTTTTCATCCTTTCGCGCAGGTAAACAAGTTTGAGGACTTGCTTCAGAGGGAATCTCAATTACTGCATAAATATGATGAGCAGGCCGCTCATCCAGAAAGCTTCCAGCGGATTTCCAACTTATCGGGAATTGGTACACAGGTCAAATGGCAATCTTATTTATACAAAAATGTGCTATAGAGAGTTTATGTGCTTGTATTTTAAGGTTATTTAACTAATTTTACATTAAATGAACGCCCTGAAAGAGCGCAGCGGAGTGTGATCTGACTCACTATATGAAAGCGGTATTATCCATGTAGCGTGCTGAATAGCGGTTTTATAGCAGAACAATAATCTGGCATTGGCCGCAAAACCGCATAAACACACTGTTTTTCAGTGATGGCGCTATAAATGAAAAAAACAATCAGAACATAAGGAAAAGTAATCACATGCGGCGTGAATGAAATTGCAGTAATCCTGAGTATTTATTCATATAGATAAAGGCCGTCCAGGGCGATTGATCCAGGTCATCGCCGACAGAGGCTAAAAATGGCAGGCTTGTCCCCTTTCTCCGGGACGGTCTATCAGATTATGCAGTTACAGAAATTAGTCAATATGTTTGGTGGGGATCTTTTGCAGCGCTACGGGCAAAAGGTTCATAAGCTGACGCTGCACGGCGGGTTTAGCTGCCCGAATCGCGACGGCACCATCGGGCGCGGGGGCTGCACCTTCTGTAACGTTGCGTCGTTTGCCGATGAAGCGCAGCAACATAACTCTATCGCTGAACAGCTTGCTCATCAGGCCAGCCTGGTGAACCGTGCGAAGCAGTATCTGGCCTATTTTCAGGCTTACACAAGCACGTGGGCGGAGGTGCAGGTATTGCGATCGATGTATCAGCAGGCCGTCAGCCAGGCCAACATCGTTGGGCTGTGCGTGGGAACCCGCCCGGACTGCGTACCGGACGCGGTGCTGGATCTGCTCAGCGAGTACAAAGAACAAGGCTACGAGATCTGGCTGGAGCTGGGCTTGCAAACCGCACATGACAAAACGCTGCACCGTATCAACCGTGGCCATGATTTCGCCTGCTACCAGCGCACCACGCGGCTGGCACGCGAGCGCGGGCTGAAGGTCTGTTCACATCTGATTGTCGGTCTGCCCGGTGAAGGTCAACAGCATGGCCTTGAAACGCTGGAAAAAGTCGTTGAAACCGGCGTGGACGGCATCAAGCTTCATCCGCTGCATATCGTGAAGGGCAGCATTATGGCGAAAGCCTGGGAGGCCGGGCGGTTAAGCGGTATCGAGCTTGAGGACTATACGGTGACGGCGGGGGAGATGATTCGCCACACGCCAGCGGAGATTGTCTACCACCGCATCTCGGCCAGCGCCCGCCGTCCAACGCTTCTGGCACCGCTGTGGTGTGAGAACCGCTGGACGGGGATGGTGGAAATTGACCGCTACCTGCAGGAGAACGGCGTACAGGGTTCGGCGCTGGGCCGACCGTGGGTTCCGCGTCTAGCGGCGACGGCCGCCTAACAAACTCCCCAGCATGCCGCGCACGATCTGATTGGTGACCTGTCGCGCGGCGCTTTTCGCCATGGTCTGCACTACGCCGTCGCGTTTGCCGCCGCGCGGCCCGGTGCTGCCGAACAGGATGTCTTTGAGTCCACCAAGAATGCCGTCATCCACGGCGACAGACTGCCCTTTAGCGGCAGGCGCATCCTGCGATTCCGTTGTCGCCTGGACTCCTTTTTGCAGCATCTCGAAAGCAGATTCGCGATCCACCTCGTCTTCGTACTTCCCGTAAACCGGTGAGTGGTTAATCAGTCCGTTGCGTTCATCGTCGGTCACCGGCCCCATGCGCGAGCAAGGCGCAATGACCATGGCGCGTTCCACTACGGACGGGCTGCCCTTCGCATCCAGGAACGAGATTAGCGCTTCACCGGTGCCCAGCGCCTGAATGGCGGCTTCGGTATCAAAGGCCGGATTGGCGCGCATGGTTTGCGCGGCGGCTTTTACCGCTTTTTGATCTTTCGGCGTGAAGGCGCGCAGGGCGTGCTGTACGCGGTTACCGAGTTGTCCCAGTACGTTATCGGGGATATCCGACGGGTTTTGCGAGACAAACCAAACGCCGACGCCTTTGGAACGGATCAGGCGGATAACCTGTTCGATCTTATCCAGCAATACCTGAGGTGCATCGTTAAACAGCAGATGCGCTTCGTCAAAGAAGAACACCAGCTTCGGCTTCTCAAGGTCGCCCGCCTCTGGCAGCTGTTCGTAAAGTTCAGAGAGCATCCACAGCAGGCTGGCGGCGTAGAGTTTCGGCATCTGGTAGAGCTTCTCTGAGCTCAGGATGTTAATAATGCCTTTGCCACTGCTGTCGGTGCGCATCCAGTCTTTGATATCCAGCATGGGTTCACCAAAGAAATGTTCAGCGCCCTGTTGCTCAAGCGTCAGTAGCCCGCGCTGAATAGCGCCCACCGAGGCGCTGCTGATGTTGCCGTACTGGTTCTGAAAGGATTTGGCGTTATCGCCGATGTACTGCGTAATGGCGCGCAGATCTTTGAAATCAAGCAGCAGTAGCCCCTGGTCATCGGCAATGCGGAAGATAATATTCAGCACGCCGGACTGCACGTCGTTGAGGTTAAGCAAACGGGCCAGCAGCAAGGGACCGAGATCGGAGACGGTGGCGCGCACCGGGTGGCCTTTTTCACCGAAGATGTCCCACACCACCACCGGGTTACCGTGGGGCGTCCAGTCCGTGATGCCAATATTCTTCAGCCGTTCGAGCAGTTTTTCAGAGGCCGTCCCTTCCTGAGCCACACCGGTTAAATCGCCTTTTACGTCAGCCATAAAGACCGGTACGCCAATCTCTGAAAGCGACTCCGCCAGCTTTTGCAGGGTGACGGTTTTCCCCGTCCCAGTCGCGCCGGTGATCAGACCGTGGCGGTTCGCCATCGCGGGCAGTAAATAGAGCTCTTTTTCCAGCGTCCGGGCAATTAACAATGGTGTACTCATGATGCGCTTCCTCTCGTAGTCCTGGGTGGAGTATAGGCAACCTGACGGTAAAACGGCTGAGTAAATTGCTGACTTTGCGGCGCATTATCCAGCGCGGACTATGCTTTTGCATACGGTTCACAAAATAGTGGGAAACTATGTCCAGATTCTTCTTTAACGATCGCAAACAGCTGGTCAACGAGGCCATTGAAGGCATACTGCTCTCTGCGCCACATGCCAATCTCGTCAAGCTTGATATCGATCCGGCCATCAGGATCGTCGCGCGCGGCGACTGGGATAAAAGCCGCGTGGCGGTAATTTCCGGCGGCGGCTCAGGCCATGAACCCGCACACGCCGGGTTTGTTGGGAAAGGGATGCTGACGGCGGCTGTATGCGGCGATCTGTTTGCCTCGCCGAGCGTGGATGCGGTACTGAATGCCATCGTCGCGGTCACGGGCGATCGCGGCTGTCTGCTGATCGTCAAAAACTACACCGGCGACCGCCTGAACTTCGGTCTGGCGGCCGAAAAGGCCAAGCGCTACGGCCTGAAGGTGGAGATGGTGATTGTGGCGGACGATATCGCGCTGCCGGATAATAAGCAGCCGCGCGGTATTGCCGGTACGGCACTGGTGCACAAGATTGCGGGCTATGCGGCGGAGCAGGGGAAATCGCTGAGCGAGGTACGGGATATTGCGCAACAGGCCTGCGATAACCTCTGGAGCCTGGGCGTAGCGATGCAAACCTGCAACCTGCCGGGCAGCGACGATGAAGAGGGGCGCATTAAACAAGGCCATGTCGAGCTGGGCCTGGGCATTCACGGCGAGCCCGGGGCTTCCGTGGTGGATACGCAAAACAGCAAAGCCATTATCGACACTCTGGTGACGCCGTTAAGCGCGCAGGCGGGTAAGGGGCGTTTTGCGGTGCTGATTAACAATCTTGGCGGCGTATCGGCGCTGGAGATGGCGCTGCTGACCAAAGAGCTGGCGCATTCTGCGCTGAAAGAGAGTATCGCGTACCTGATTGGCCCTGCGCCGCTGGTCAGCGCGCTGGATATGAAAGGCTTTTCTCTGACGCTGCTGAAGCTCAACGATTTCTTCGAAAAGGCGATTCACGCCGACGTCGAGACGCTGGGCTGGCAGAAGCCCGTCGCGTTTGCGCCACTGCGCACCGTGGCGCATAGCGCCATTCATGACCGTGTGGAGTACACTCCGTCTGACAATCCACAGGTGCGTGCGTTTGTCTCCTCCGTGACGACAACGCTGCTCCAGCTCGAAAACCGCCTGAACGCGCTGGATGCTAAAGTGGGGGATGGCGATACCGGCTCTACCTTTGCGCAAGGGGCGCGGGATATTGCGCAGCGCCTGGAGGAGAACGCGCTCCCGCTTAATGACGTGCCTAAGCTGCTGTTACTGGTTGGCGAGCGGCTGGCTACGGTAATGGGCGGGTCGAGCGGCGTGCTGATGTCGATCTTCTTTACCGCGGCCGGGCAAAAGCTTCACGATGGTCAGACGCTCCCGGAGGCCTTGCTCAGTGGACTTGCGCAGATGAAGCAGTACGGCGGGGCAGATCTCGGCGATCGCACGCTGATCGATGCGCTGCAACCGGCGCTGGAGGCGTTACAGAAAGGCAATATTCAGGCGGCAGCGCAGGCCGCGCAGCAGGGCGCAGAAGCAACGTCGAAGATGGCGAAAGCCGGCGCGGGACGCTCGTCGTATGTCAATAAAGATAACCTGGATGGGGTGATGGATCCGGGAGCGGTCGCGGTAGCGGAAGTATTTAACGTATTGGCGCAGCAGTGAAAGTAGGCCGGGTAAGGCGAAGCCGCCACCCGGCAAACTCACATCAGAAATCTGCTTTCAGCACCACGCGGTAGCGGGCTTTGCCGTCGCGCACGTGCTGGATCGCTTCGTTGATTTTTGACATCGGATACAGTTCGGTGGTCGGCGCCACTTTGGTGCGTCCGGCGAATTTCATTAGTTTGCGCAGCTCGTAAGGCGTACCGGTTGCAGAACCGGAGATGCTGCGATCCCCGCCGATCAGGGTAAACGCCGGAACCGGCAGCGGCTTCATTACCGCACCCACGGTGTGGAAGTTACCGCCGTAGGCCAGCGCTTCAAAGTACGGCTGCCAGTCGAGATCCACGTTAACGGTGTTGATGATCAGGTCAAACTGGCCCGCCAGCGCGTTCAGCGCCTGCGGATCGCGGCTGTTCACCACTTTATCCGCCCCCATCGCCAGCACTTCTTTCTCTTTCGCCGGGTTCGAGCTGAACGCCGTGACTTCACAGCCCATCGCGTGCAGCAGCTTAATGGCAATATGCCCCAGTCCGCCGATACCGATGACGCCGACGCGACTGGTGGCGGTGATATGGTGCATCAGCAGCGGTTTGAAGACGGTGATGCCGCCACACAGCAGCGGACCGGCGGATTCGATATCAATGCTGTCCGGTAGCGGGATGACCCATTGCCAGTCGGCGCGCAGTTTATCGGCAAAACCACCTTTGTTGAGAATGGTGGGAACGGCGCCTTCGAGGCAGTTGATTTGATTGCCGCTGATACAGGCATCGCAGTGACCGCAGCTGCGTGCCGTCCAGCCAATGCCCACGCGCTGGCCCACTTTGAGCCCTTTGTCCTGCGCGGCGCTACCGAGCGCCACGACGCGGCCAATAACTTCGTGCCCGGCAACCAGCGGATAGCTGGAGAAGCCCCATTCGTTGTCGATCATCGAGAGATCCGAGTGGCAGATCCCGCAGTAATCAACCTGTACTTCGACGTCTTCTGCTTTTAGTTCGCCCGCATCGTACTCGTACAGCTCAAGTTCTGCACCCGCCTGCGGTGCGGCGTAGCTTTTTATCTTCGACATCGTGTTTCCCCCGTTGTGGTGTGAACTGAGAGTGTAGAGCATTCAGTTTACAGCCGCTTAACAGAAGAGGGCAGGAACGAAAGTTACAGACTTTTCAGCATTCTGACTTCGCAATCAACGTGGCCGGTACAGCCCAGCGGCGCATCGATATGCTCAAAGCCCAAATGTTCATACAGGCCGATGGCCTCTTTGAGGAAGGCGGTCGTTTCAAGGTAGCAGCGGGTAAAACCCTGCTTGCGCGCGTGGTCCAGCGCCATCAGCGCCAGCTTTTTTGCCAGTCCTTGTCCGCGTGCCGTTGGCAGGAAATACATTTTCTGCAGTTCGCAGATATCCGGCTCGCTGCAGCTGAGGGGCGCCACGCCGCCGCCGCCCACGACCTGACCGTTCTGCTCGATGACCCAGTAGGCATGACCAGGCTGGCTGTAGAGCTGGAAAAGCGCGTCCAGATTCGGGTCGGCAACCGTGTAGCCCTTGTCAGCCGTCAGTCCATATTCGGCAGAAACGGTGCGAATAACGGCGGCGATAGCCGGGTTATCCTGCTCAGCGATCCGGCGCATCGTCGTCGCGACGGGGGTAATCACGCTCATAGCATTACTCATTACAAAAATTGACACATAACTGCTGTTAATAGCACCGCAGAAAGGGGAGTGCAAGCGAGGAGTTTTCAGGAAGGTTACCCCTTACGCCCTGAAGCGTAAGGGGTAAAAGCATTACAGGGCGGCGATAACCGCCTGCTGCTCAATCAGCTTGGTCTTCGCATCGGCGAAGGCAACCAGACGCTCACGCTCTTTCGCGATGACCGCTTCCGGCGCGCGGGCAACAAAGCCTTCGTTCGCCAGCTTGCTTTCGATTTTGCCAATTTCCACGTCGACTTTCGCCACTTCTTTCGCCAGACGAGCCAGCTCAGCGTCTTTGTCGATCAGACCCGCCATCGGGATCAGCAGCTCGGCGCCATCGATGATTTTGGTCACGGAAACCGGACCTTTGTCATCAGCAGGCAGCACGGTGATGCTTTCCAGACGCGCCATGGTTTTCAGGAAGGTGTTGTTCTCGGTGACGCGACGAACGGCCGCTTCGCTGCAGCCGCGCAGCAGCAGCTCCAGCGGTTTGCCCGGCGCGATGTTCATTTCAGCACGAATGTTACGTACCGCCACGATCGCCTGCTTCAGCCACTCGGTATCCGCAGACGCCGCTTCATCAACCTTAGCCGCATCGAACGCCGGGAACGGCTGCAGCATGATGGTGTCGGCGTTGATGCCTGCAATCACCTTCACGCGCTGCCAGATGGTCTCGGTGATGAATGGAATAACCGGATGCGCCAGGCGCAGCAGGCCTTCCAGAACGGTAATCAGCGTGTTGCGCGTGCCGCGCAGTTCCGCCTCAGTGCCGCCGTTCATGACCGGCTTCGCCAGCTCCAGATACCAGTCACAGAACTGGTTCCAGGTGAATTCATACAGAATGCCCGCCGCGATATCGAAGCGGTAGCTGTCCAGCGCGTCGCGGAACGCTTTCACGGTCTGGTTGAATTCCGCCAGGATCCAGCGGTCGGCCAGGGAGAGGGTCATCTCGCCGCCGTTGAAGCCGCAATCCTGATCTTCGGTGTTCATCAGCACGAAGCGGCTGGCGTTCCACAGCTTGTTACAGAAGTTACGGTAACCTTCCAGACGCTTCATGTCCCAGTTGATGTCACGGCCGGTCGAGGCCAGCGCTGCCAGGGTGAAGCGCAGGGCGTCGGTACCGTGAGCCTCAATCCCGTTCGGGAACTGCTTCTCGGTGCGCTTGCGGATTTTCTCCGCCAGCTGAGGCTGCATCATGTTGCCGGTGCGTTTTTCCAGCAGCTCTTCCAGAGAAATACCGTCAACCATATCCAGCGGGTCAATGACGTTACCCTTGGATTTGGACATCTTCTGGCCTTCGTCGTCGCGGATCAGACCGGTCATGTAGACGGTATGGAATGGAACCTGCGGCTTGCCGTCTTCATCTTTGATGAAGTGCATGGTCATCATGATCATGCGGGCGATCCAGAAGAAGATAATGTCGAAGCCGGACACCATCACGCTGGTTGGGTGGAACTGACGCAGCGCGTCGGTGTTTTCTGGCCAGCCGAGGGTGGAGAAGGTCCACAGCGCGGAGGAGAACCAGGTATCCAGCACGTCTTCGTCCTGACGCAGGGCAACGTCAGCGCTCAGGTTGTTTTCCTGGCGCACTTCATCTTCGCTGCGGCCAACGTACACGTTGCCTTCGTTGTCGTACCATGCCGGGATACGGTGACCCCACCACAGCTGACGGGAGATACACCAGTCCTGAATATCGCGCATCCAGGAGAAGTACATGTTTTCGTACTGCTTCGGCACGAACTGAATGCTGCCGTTTTCAACCGCTTCCACAGCCGGTTTCGCCAGCACGTCGGCACGCACGTACCACTGGTCAGTCAGCATTGGCTCGATAACCACGCCGCCACGGTCGCCGTATGGCACGGTCAGATCGTGAGGCTTGATCTCTTCCAGCAGGCCGAGTGCGTCAACGGCAGCCACAATCGCTTTACGCGCGGCAAAGCGTTCCAGCTTCTGGAACTCGGCCGGGATGTCGCTGGAATAGACGTCGGATTCGTTGCCTTTGGTGTCGTACACTTCTGCGCTTTCGCGGATATCGCCGTCGAAGGTCAGAATGTTGATCATCGGCAGGGCGTGACGACGACCCACTTCATAGTCGTTGAAGTCGTGCGCCGGGGTGATTTTCACGCAGCCGGTGCCTTTTTCCATGTCGGCGTGTTCGTCGCCCACAATCGGAATACGGCGGTTTACCAGCGGCAGCACCACGAATTTGCCAATCAGATCTTTATAACGCGGATCTTCCGGGTTAACGGCCACGCCGGTATCGCCCAGCAGGGTTTCCGGACGGGTAGTCGCGACCACCAGGTAATCTTTACCGTCAGCGGTTTTTGCGCCGTCGGCCAGCGGATAGCGGATGTGCCACATGGAGCCTTTAGACTCGCGGTTTTCCACTTCCAGATCGGAAATCGCGGTGCGCAGTTTCGGATCCCAGTTAACCAGGCGCTTGCCGCGGTAAATCAGGTCTTCTTTGTACAGGCGGACGAAGACTTCTTTCACGGCGTTGGAAAGGCCTTCATCCATGGTGAAGCGCTCGCGCTCCCAGTCCACGGAGTTGCCGAGACGGCGCATCTGACGGGTAATGGTGCCGCCAGATTCCGCTTTCCACTGCCAGATTTTGTCGATGAACGCGTCGCGACCGTAGTCGTGGCGGGTTTTCCCTTCTTCAGCGGCAATTTTACGCTCAACCACCATCTGGGTCGCGATACCCGCGTGGTCAGTCCCCGCCTGCCACAGGGTGTTTTTGCCCTGCATGCGCTGGTAGCGGATCATGGTGTCCATGATGGTCTGCTGGAAAGCATGACCCATATGCAAACTGCCGGTGACGTTCGGCGGCGGGATCATGATGCAGAAGGACTCTTTGCTTTCGTCGCCGTTAGGCTTGAAATAGCCCTGCTGTTCCCAGTGCTCGTAAAGCGGCTGTTCGATATCGCGTGGGTTATATGTCTTTTCCATTATTTCCAGGTTGCCGTATTCAGGTTAAAACCAGCCAGGCGGTACGCTTTATAGCGTTCGCGCGCCAGTTGTTTCAAGGATTCTTCGTAAGGGACAAAGTCTACCACTTCTGTGAAAGCGGTGGCAAAATCTGCAAAATCTATCCGCAGGCTAATCAGAATGTCGCGCGCGCTGCTGTTGCGCTTTTGCGGCCAGGCAATTTCCACCGGCGCCCCGCCGCGTGGCCCTTCGCCTGACAGGTTATGCGGAACAAAGCTCTCCGGCGGGCGGGCCCACAGCGCTTCATCGAGACGAATCGCCTGCTGCTCATCTTCACAGGCTATCAACACGCGTTTGCCTGCGCGCCAACGTTCTGCGGCAATTTCACACACCAGCTGTTCGACGGCGCTGAGGCCCTCCTGATGGGTGTCGTTGTCCAGAAGGTAGAACGTTGCATTCTTCATATATGGGGCTTCTTGTCGTGGATTTAAATGCAAAGCCGGGTGGCGCTTCGCTTACCCGGCCTACGGTTGAGTGGCGTGTAGGCCGGGTAAGGCGAAGCCGCCACCCGGCACTTTATATCACTCGTCGCCGTTAAAACCCGCACGATTGAGCAGGAACTGCGACAGCAGCGCCACTGGACGACCGGTTGCGCCTTTGGCCTTACCGGAGCGCCATGCGGTGCCCGCGATATCCAGGTGCGCCCAGTTGTACTTGCGGGTGAAGCGCGCCAGGAAGCATCCCGCGGTGATCGCCCCGCCAGGACGTCCGCCAATGTTCGCCATATCCGCGAAGTTAGACTCCAGCTGCTCCTGATATTCGTCACCCAGCGGCAGACGCCATGCGCGGTCACCGGCCTGCTCCGAGGCGCTAATCAGCTCGTGCGCCAGCGGGTTGTGGTTCGACATCAGGCCGGTAATGTGGTGGCCAAGGGCAATCACGCAGGCACCGGTGAGCGTGGCGACGTCAATGACCGCTTCCGGCTCGAAGCGCTCAACGTAGGTCAACACGTCACAGAGTACCAGACGGCCTTCGGCGTCGGTGTTCAGCACTTCTACCGTCTGGCCAGACATGGTGGTCAGGACGTCACCCGGGCGATACGCGCGACCGCCGGGCATGTTTTCGCAGCCCGCCAGGACGCCGATCACGTTGATCGGCAGCTGAAGCTCCGCGACCATGCGCATCACGCCGTAAACCGCCGCCGCGCCGCACATGTCGTATTTCATCTCATCCATGCCTTCGGCAGGCTTGATGGAGATACCGCCGGAATCGAAGGTCAGGCCTTTACCGACCAGCACGACAGGGCGCGCGTCTTCGGCCGGGTTGCCCTTGTACTCGATAACCGACATCAGGGATTCGTTCTGCGAGCCGTTACCGACCGCCAGGTAAGAGTGCATTCCCAGCTCTTTCATCTGCTGTTCGCCGATGACGCGGGTAATCACGTTTTTGCTGTAGGCGTCGGCCAGCTGGCGCGCCTGAGAGGCGAGGTAAGCGGCGTTACAGATGTTCGGCGGCATGTTGCCGAGATCTTTTGCCGCTTTAATACCGGCGGCAATCGCCAGACCGTGCTGGATCGCGCGCTCGCCGCTGGTCAGCTCGCGACGGGTTGGCACGTTAAAGACCATTTTACGCAGCGGACGACGCGGCTCGCTTTTATTGGTCTTCAGCTGATCGAAGCTGTACAGGCTCTCTTTTGCCGTTTCGACTGCCTGACGCACTTTCCAGTAGGTGTTACGCCCTTTAACGTGCAGCTCGGTCAGGAAGCATACCGCTTCCATTGAACCGGTATCATTCAGCGTATTGATGGTTTTCTGAATCACCTGCTTGTACTGACGTTCATCCAGCTCGCGTTCTTTGCCGCAGCCAATCAGCAGAATGCGCTCTGACAGTACGTTCGGAACATGGTGCAGTAACAGCGTCTGCCCAGGTTTGCCTTCCAGTTCGCCACGGCGCAGCAGGGCGCTAATATAGCCGTCACTGATTTTATCGAGTTGTTCGGCGATCGGGGAGAGTCGGCGTGGTTCAAAGACGCCCACAACGATGCAGGCACTCCGCTGTTTCTCCGGGCTACCGCTTTTTACACTGAACTCCATGCACTACGCTCCTGAATCTTAAAGACAACGGCGGCGGCTACGGATAGAATTGAAACCTTTCGTAACTCATGTCCGCTGTTGTGGTGACTTCGTGTTAATCTTACGTTACTACGGTTTCGACACGTCAGAAAAAGTCCTGAAGCGTGAATCCGCCGGATGTTTTAATCTTAGCGATGATTTCGACGACTCAAGAGAATAAATGACGTTTAAGCCATGAAACAAGCGATTTTCCAGCAAAGAGACGGGTTTTTACGGGCGTATTTAAAGTGATAATCATAAGATATCTGGTGCGGGAGACGCTCAAAAGCCAACTGGCGATCCTCTTCATCCTGCTGCTGATTTTTTTCTGTCAGAAGCTGGTTAAGATCCTCGGTGCGGCCGTTGACGGCGAAATTCCAACAAATCTGGTGCTTTCCCTGCTTGGTTTAGGGATCCCGGAAATGGCGCAGCTTATCCTGCCGCTAAGTCTTTTCCTTGGCCTGCTCATGACGCTTGGGAAACTCTACACCGAGAGTGAAATCACGGTGATGCATGCCTGTGGCCTGAGCAAAGCGGTGCTGGTCAAAGCCGCCATGATACTGGCGCTGTTCACGGGTATTGTTGCGGCGGTGAATGTGATGTGGGCGGGTCCTCTGTCTTCTCGCCATCAGGACGAAGTGCTGGCCGAAGCGAAAGCCAACCCCGGCATGGCGGCATTAGCCCAGGGGCAGTTCCAGCAGGCAACCGACGGGAACTCCGTGCTGTTTATTGAGAGCGTTGACGGCAGCAAATTCAACGATGTCTTCCTGGCGCAGCTGCGTCCTAAAGGTAACGCGCGTCCTTCTGTGGTGGTTGCCGACTCCGGTCAGCTTGCTCAGCGCAAAGATGGTTCTCAGGTCGTGACGCTGAACAAAGGCACCCGTTTCGAAGGCACCGCGATGCTGCGTGACTTCCGCATTACGGATTTCCAGAACTATCAGGCCATTATCGGCCATCAGACCGTGGCGCTCGATCCAACGGATACCGAGCAAATGGACATGCGTACCCTCTGGAATACCGATACCAACCGAGCGCGTGCTGAGTTCCACTGGCGTATTACGCTTGTCTTCACCGTGTTTATGATGGCGCTGATTGTCGTTCCGCTGAGCGTGGTGAACCCGCGTCAGGGACGCGTGCTCTCTATGCTGCCAGCGATGCTGCTTTACCTGATCTATTTCCTGCTGCAAACCTCGATTCGTTCCAACGGCGCGAAGGGTAAGCTGGACCCTATGGTCTGGACATGGTTCGTTAACAGCCTGTACATCTTACTGGCGCTGGGGTTAAACCTGTGGGATACGGTGCCTGTGCGCCGCATACGTGCCCGATTCTCGCGTAAAGGAGCCATCTAATGCAGGCGTTTGGCGTTCTTGATCGCTATATCGGTAAAACCATTTTTACCACCATCATGATGACGTTGTTCATGCTGGTGTCCCTCTCCGGCATTATCAAATTTGTCGATCAGCTGAAAAAAGCCGGGCAGGGGAGCTATGACGCGCTGGGCGCGGGGATGTATACCCTGCTCAGCGTGCCGAAAGATGTGCAGATCTTCTTCCCGATGGCGGCCCTGCTGGGGGCGCTGCTGGGGCTGGGGATGCTGGCGCAGCGCAGTGAGCTGGTCGTTATGCAGGCTTCGGGTTTTACCCGTATGCAGGTCGCGCTGTCGGTAATGAAAACCGCCATCCCCCTGGTGCTGTTGACCATGGCGATTGGCGAGTGGGTCGCGCCGCAGGGCGAACAGATGGCGCGTAACTATCGTGCTCAGGCGATGTACGGCGGCTCACTGCTCTCGACTCAGCAAGGTTTATGGGCGAAAGACGGTAAAAACTTCGTCTACATCGAACGGGTGAAGGGGAATGATGAACTGGGCGGGGTGAGCATCTATGCTTTTGATGACCAGCGCCGTCTGCAGTCCGTTCGACACGCCTCTTCGGCGAAGTTTGACGCCGAACATAAACAGTGGCGGTTGTCCCAGGTTGATGAATCTGACCTGACCGATCCGAAACAGATTACGGGTTCTCAGACGGTAACCGGTACGTGGAAAACCAACCTGACGCCCGATAAGCTCGGCGTCGTGGCGCTGGATCCTGACGCGCTCTCCATCAGCGGTTTACACAACTATGTGAAATACCTGAAGTCGAGCGGACAGGATGCGGGACGCTATCAGCTCAACATGTGGAGCAAAATCTTCCAGCCGATGTCCGTGGCGGTAATGATGCTGATGGCGCTGTCGTTTATCTTCGGCCCGTTGCGCAGCGTGCCGATGGGGGTCCGCGTCGTGACCGGCATCAGCTTCGGCTTTGTGTTCTACGTGCTCGATCAGATCTTCGGTCCGCTGACGCTGGTTTATGGCATTCCGCCGATTATCGGTGCGCTGCTGCCAAGCGCCAGCTTCCTCCTGATCAGTCTCTGGCTGCTGTTGAAACGCTCCTGATTGACCTCGCCTCGCTTCCGGTTACCCGGGAGCGAGGCTAATCTCCTGTTTCACCCCGCACTTTTTCTCACAACCTTCAACGTCCCGCCGCGAATTTGAGTATTATTGAGCGATAACGTCGTGAAGGGATCCTCTATGAAGCAAATTCGAATGCTTGCCCAGTATTACGTCGACCTGATGATGAAGCTTGGGCTGGTGCGTTTTTCCATGCTGCTTGCGCTGGCGCTGGTCGTTCTGGCCATTGTCGTGCAAATGGCGGTTACCATGGTTCTGCATGGTCAGGTCGAGAGTATCGACGTCATCCGCTCCATCTTCTTTGGCTTGCTTATTACTCCCTGGGCGGTCTATTTCCTTTCCGTGGTGGTTGAACAGCTGGAAGAGTCCCGTCAGCGTTTGTCTAAGCTGGTGGATAAGCTGGAAGAGATGCGCGAGCGCGACCTGAAGCTCAACGTCCAGCTCAAAGACAACATTGCGCAGCTGAATCAGGAGATTTCAGATCGTGAGAAAGCGGAAGCCGAGCGTCAGGCCACCCTGGAGCAGCTGAAAATCGAAATGAAAGAGCGCGAGGTCACGCAGATCCAGCTTGAGCAGCAATCTTCTTTCCTGCGATCGTTCCTGGATGCGTCGCCGGATCTGGTGTTCTACCGTAATGAAGATAAAGAGTTTTCCGGCTGTAACCGGGCGATGGAGTTGCTCACTGGGAAAAGCGAGAAGCAGCTGATACACCTGAAGCCGCAGGACGTTTACTCTGAAGAGGCGGCGGCCAAGGTCATGGAGACCGACGAAAAAGTCTTCCGTCATAACGTCTCGCTGACCTATGAACAGTGGCTGGATTACCCGGACGGGCGCAAAGCCTGCTTTGAGATCCGTAAGGTGCCCTACTATGACCGCGTGGGGAAACGCCACGGCCTGATGGGCTTTGGCCGCGATATTACCGAGCGTAAGCGCTATCAGGATGCCCTGGAGCGCGCCAGCCGCGACAAGACCACCTTTATCTCCACCATCAGCCACGAGCTGCGCACGCCGCTTAACGGCATCGTCGGCTTGAGCCGTATTCTGCTGGATACCGACCTGACCGCAGAGCAGGAAAAATACCTCAAGACTATTCATGTTTCAGCGGTCACGCTGGGTAATATCTTCAACGATATTATTGATATGGATAAGATGGAGCGCCGTAAAGTTCAGCTTGACAACCAGCCTGTGGATTTCACCAGCTTCCTTGCCGATCTGGAAAACCTGTCTGGCCTGCAGGCGCAGCAGAAGGGATTGAGCTTTGTCATGGAGCCAACCCTGCCGCTGCCGCATAAAGTGGTGACGGACGGCACGCGACTGCGCCAGATCCTGTGGAACCTGATCAGCAACGCGGTGAAATTTACCCAGAAAGGAAAGGTTGCGGTGCGTATCCGCTATGACGAAGGTGACATGCTGCACTTCGAGGTGGAAGACTCCGGGATGGGTATTCCGCTGGAGGAGCAGGACAAAATCTTCGCCATGTACTATCAGGTGAAGGACAGCAACGGTGGGAAACCGGCCACCGGTACGGGCATTGGCCTGGCGGTCTCTAAACGTCTGGCGAAGAGTATGGGCGGCGATATCACCGTTGCCAGCCAGCCGGGCAAAGGGTCAACCTTCACGCTGACGGTCCATGCCCCTGCGGTGGCGGAAGAGGTAGAGGATACCTTTGAAAATGACGATATGCCGCTGCCTGCCCTGCACGTCCTGCTGGTGGAAGATATTGAGCTGAACGTAATTGTGGCGCGCTCTGTACTGGAAAAACTGGGCAACAGCGTGGATGTCGCGATGACCGGCAAAGCCGCGCTGGAGATGTTTAAACCAGGCGAATACGATCTTGTTCTGCTGGATATTCAATTACCGGATATGACCGGGCTGGATATCTCGCGCGAGTTGACGCGTCAGTACGCGGCCGACGAACTGCCGCCGCTGGTTGCCCTGACGGCGAACGTGCTGAAAGATAAAAAAGAGTATCTCGATGCCGGTATGGACGATGTACTCAGCAAGCCGCTGGCGGTGCCTGCTCTGACCGCTATGATCAAAAAATTCTGGGATACCCATGATGAAGAGGAGAGCACCATGACGTCTGTTGATAGCGCAAAAGCCCAAACGATACTCGATACCGCGATGCTGGAGCAGTACATCGATCTGGTGGGGCCGAAACTGATTACCGACGGTCTGGCGGTGTTCGAAAAAATGATGCCGGGCTATCTGAGCGTGCTGGAATCCAACCTGACGGCCCGTGACCAGAAGGGGATCGTGGAAGAAGGACATAAAATCAAAGGTGCCGCCGGCTCGGTTGGCTTACGCCATCTGCAGCAGTTGGGGCAACAGATTCAGTCGCCTGATTTACCTGCATGGGAAGATAACGTGGGTGATTGGGTTGAAGAGATGAAACAGGAATGGCAAAACGATGTGGCGGTGCTAAAAGCCTGGGTTGACGCCAGAAAAAAATGACCCCGGATTAACCGGGGTGCGCGAATACTGCGCCAACACCAGGGAAATCGTGGCTGCGCCTGTTTTTAAACGTTATTTTTGAAAGGGCGCTGCCTGAAAAATTTAGGCCGCACGCAGATAAGATAGCAAATCTTAAATGGTTTGTTACATGAATCAGTGAAATGTGTGAAGCATAGCGTTTTAATCAAAATTATTAATGTGCTTCAGCAAGTTGCAGAAAAGGATTGTCATGATGAAAAAGATTGGTGTCGTGCTAAGCGGATGCGGTGTTTACGATGGCTCTGAGATACATGAAGCCGTCATCACGCTGCTGGCCCTGGCTAAGCAGGGAGCCGAGGTGATTTGTTTTGCACCGGACAAAAATCAGGTGGATGTGATTAACCATCTGACCGGTGAGCCGATGGCGGAAACCCGTAACGTGCTGATTGAAGCCGCGCGCATTGCGCGAGGTGACATCCATCCTCTTATTCAGGCAGACCCTGCAGAGCTTGATGCGCTCATTGTGCCAGGTGGGTTTGGCGCAGCCAAAAATCTCAGTACCTTTGCCGCGCAGGGCGCGGAGTGTCAGATCGATCCTCATCTCAAAGCGCTGTCGCAGGCCATGCATGCGGCAGGAAAACCGCTGGGCTTTATCTGTATAGCACCGGCGATGTTGCCTAAAATTTTTGATTTCCCGCTGCGCCTGACTATCGGGACGGATATTGATACCGCTGAGATCGTCGAGGAAATGGGGGGCGAACACGTTCCGTGCCCGGTGGATGACATTGTGGTTGATGAAGATAACAAGATTGTCACCACGCCTGCGTATATGCTGGCGAAGAATATCGCGGAAGCCGCTGTGGGCATTGAAAAACTGATCGCCCGCGTGCTGGTGCTGACGGAATGAGGCGTCCGTTTTCCGCAGGCGCATGGGTGAAACGCCTTCTTCTACGCATCGTTCTCGTCATGGCGGTGTTCTGGGGAGGCGGGCTGGCCGTGTTCAGCATTATGCCGGTCCCGTTCTCTGCCGTGATGGTTGAGCGTCAGCTCGGCGCGTGGCTCAGCGGCGATTTCGGCTATGTTGCCCATTCTGACTGGGTAAGCATGGACGAGATCTCTCCGTTCATGGGGCTGGCGGTCATCGCAGCGGAGGATCAGAAATTCCCGGAGCACTGGGGGTTCGACGTTGCGGCCATTGAGAAGGCGCTGGCGCATAATGAACGCCATGAAAACCGCGTGCGCGGCGCGTCAACGTTGTCGCAGCAGACGGCCAAAAATCTGTTTCTGTGGGACGGCCGTAGCTGGGTGCGAAAGGGGCTGGAAGCGGGGCTCACCCTGGGCATGGAAACGGTCTGGAGCAAAAAGCGCATTCTGACCGTGTATCTCAACGTTGCCGAGTTTGGCGACGGGGTATTTGGTGTCGAAGCTGCATCACAACGCTATTTTAATAAACCCGCCAGCAAGCTGAGCATGTCTGAGGCGGCGCTGCTCGCGGCTGTTCTGCCTAATCCCCTCCGTTTTAAAGCCAGTGCCCCCTCAGGGTACGTGCGAAGCCGTCAGGCGTGGATTATGCGCCAGATGCGTCAGTTGGGAGGAGAAGGGTTTATGGAGAGCAACAAACTTATGTAGGGCGGGTAAGCGCAGCGCCACCCGCCTGAAGGGCAGAGACCTTAATCTTCGTCGAACCCTGCGTTAAACAGCGCAATCACCGCCGCCAGCGCTTCCTCTTCCTGGGGGCCGGTGGCTTCGACTTCAATCTGACGCCCTTTGGCGGAATCCAGCATCAGCAGCGCAATGACGCTGTTCGCCTCCGCTTCGGTACCTTCGTCATTCCGCAGCAGAACTTCTGCATCGAAACCCTGCATCAGCTCAAACAGCTTCATCGCCGGGCGCGCATGCATGCCCAGCTTATTGGTGATCTCAACGGTCTGTTTTACGGTCATGTTTTACGTTTTTCCAGCGTGCGATGACGGGACTGAACGTTCTTTCCGCGTGAGCGGAAGTAGTCGGCCAGCTGTTCGGCGATGTAGACCGAACGATGTTTACCGCCGGTACAGCCAATCGCTACCGTCAGATAGCTACGATTGTTTGTCTCCAGCATAGGTAACCATAGCTCAAGGTAGCTTCGCGTCTGGTAGATAAAATTGTGAACTTCTGTGTGCCTGTCGAGGAAGGCCGCAACGGGTTTATCCAGACCGGTCATGGGACGCAGTTTCGGATCCCAGTGTGGGTTCGGCAGGAAGCGTACGTCGAAAACATAATCCGCATCAATCGGGATACCGTGCTTGAAGCCAAAGGATTCGAACACCATCGTCAGTTCGCGTTCGCGTTTTCCCAGCAAGCGGGTACGCAGCATTTCCGCCAGCTCGTGAACGGACATCTCAGAGGTGTCGACAATCAGGTCGGCGCGAGAACGCAGCGGCTCCAGCAGATCGCTCTCTTCATCGATTGCGCTCTCCAGGGAGAGGTTCTTACTGGAAAGCGGGTGCAAACGACGGGTGTCGCTGTAGCGGCGGATAAGAGTATTACGGTCTGCATCGAGGAACAGCAGCTGAGGCGAGAACGTATCAGGCAGGTTACTCATTGCCTGCTCGAAGATCTCTGGCGATTCCGGCATGTTACGAACGTCGATACTGACGGCAGCCGAGGTCTGTCTCTCGGCAAGCGTACGGGCCAGGTCGGGCAACAACACGACCGGAAGGTTATCGACGCAGTAAAAACCCATGTCTTCCAGCGCGCGCAGAGCCACGGATTTCCCCGACCCTGAACGACCGCTGACAATCATCAGCACCATGTTCCGTTTCTCCTCAGGACAACAGATGTGAAGGCCATCTCCTGGTTATGCATCATCCTGATTGCCTTCTGCTTCGGTGATAATTTGATAAAGCTCTTCATCACTTTGAGCCGAGCGCAGTCGACGGCAAATGGTTTTATCAGCCAGACGTTTGGCGACCAGCGACAGCGTATGCAGATGGGTTTTCGTCTGGTCAGCAGGCACCAGCAGCGCGAAGAGGAGATCGACGGGCTGGTTATCAATGGCATCAAAGGCGATCGGTGTTTCAAGCTGCACAAACACACCGACGGCACGCAGGGTATCCTCTTCCAGCTTGCCGTGCGGGATTGCGATGCCGTTGCCGATACCGGTACTGCCCATCTTTTCACGAGTCAGAATCGCTTCGAACACCACCTGCGGCGGCAGGCCCAGCTGTTTTGCGGCCAGTTCACTGATGATTTCCAGCGCACGTTTTTTGCTCTGGCAGTGAACCGCACTGCGGGTACATTCCTGGTTAAGGACATTGCTCAGTTGAAGAGCGGAATCGTTGTTCATCATAATTTCACCTAAGCGCTAACTGTACAAATGGCCTGTTGTGTTTCACAACAGGCCGTCCTGCACCCGTTAACTGCCCGGACAATTAGTGTTGTTTCAGTTTATCTTTATGTTTATTGAGCTGTCGCGCAAGCTTATCAATCAAGCCGTCGATAGCAGCGTACATGTCTTGCCCTTCCGCACTGGCATGCAGTTCCCCCCCGTTAACATGCAGGGTGGCATCCGAGATATGAGTCACTTTCTCCACTTTCAACACAATGTAGACCTGATTGATCCTTTCGAAATACTGCTCGAGTTTTGCAAACTTCGCGTTCACAAAGTCGCGTAAAACCTCAGTAATTTCGACGTTTTGTCCAGTGATGTTGAGCTGCATAGTGTCTTCCTTATCGGTTGTGTCAGACCAGCTGTTTACGCTGGTTGGACGGCGGAATGGATAAAGACTCTCGATACTTCGCAACAGTACGACGTGCCACCATAATACCCTGATCGGACAGCATGGTGGTTAACTTACTGTCGCTTAGTGGCTTCGCGGGATTCTCCGCGGCGATCAACTTCTTCACCAGAGCACGAATGGCCGTTGACGACGCTTCGCCGCCGCCCTCGGTATTCACATGGCTGGAGAAGAAATACTTAAGCTCAAAAATACCGCGTGGACTGTGCAGATACTTCTGCGTGGTGACACGGGAAATGGTTGATTCATGCATCTCGACGGCCTGGGCGATATCCGCCAGCACCATCGGTTTCATATACTCTTCGCCCTGCTCAAAGAAAGCCTGCTGCTGTTCGACAATACAGCGGCTGACGCGTAGCAGCGTATCATTTCGGCTCTCCAGACTTTTGATCAGCCATCGCGCTTCCTGCAAATTGCTACGAATATATTGATTGTCGGCGTCGTTACGCACGCTCGTGCACATGGAGGCATACTGCTGGTTGATTTGCAGGCGAGGGATGCTGTCTGAATTCAGTTCAACGACCCAGCGGCCGTTGTGTTTTCTGACCAGCACATCCGGGATCACGTACTCGGGCTCGCTGGTCTGGATCGACTGGCCGGGGCGCGGATCGAGCGACTGGATCAGATTCACCGCTTCTTTCAGCACCTCTTCCTTCAGGCGCGTGACGCGCATCAGGGTGCGGAAATCGTGGTTCGCCAGCAGATCCAGATGATCGCTGATGATCGCGCGCGCCTCCTCGAGCCATGGCGTCTCTTTACTGAACTGAGAAAGCTGGATCAGCAGACAGTCGCGCAGATCTTTTGCGGCCACGCCTACCGGATCGAAACGCTGGATGCGCTTCAGAACGGCTTCGACTTCCTCAAGCTCAATCTCGTCGTCGCCCATGCTTTCCAGTATATCGTCGAGGGTGACGGTCAAATAGCCAGTGTCGTCAACGGCATCGACAATGGACGTGGCAATCGCGCGGTCGGTATCGGAGAAGGGAGTGAGTTCCACCTGCCACATCAGGTAATCCTGCAGCGACTGGGTGGTTTCGCCCTGATAGACCGGTAGCTCATCGTCCTGGTAGTCTGCACGCGTACCGGAAGGGGTTCCGGCGGTGTAGATTTCATCCCAGCTGGCATCAAGCGGAAGCTCGTCGGGCATCTCTTTTTGTTCGAGTGCATCCGCGGTATCGAGCGCTTCAGTATCCTGCGATTGCTGGGTATCTACCTCGTCATGAAGATCGGTTTGTTCCAGCAGGGGGTTACTGTCCAGCGCCTGCTGGAGCTCCTGCTGAAGTTCTAACGTGGACAGTTGCAACAGGCGAATTGCCTGCTGTAGCTGCGGCGTCATCGCCAGTTGTTGGCTGAGCCTTAATTGCAAACCTTGCTTCATGTTCAGAGCATTTTTCTCCGGTTCGGCGTTACGTTACCTCTACCCTATCAGAGTCTGAAGTCTTCCCCAAGATAGACGCGCTTAACATGATCGTCTTCGAGGATCTGCTGTGGCGTACCGTGGGCGATCAGATTGCCCTGGCTGACAATATAGGCGCGTTCACACACGGCCAGCGTTTCACGCACGTTGTGGTCGGTGATCAGTACGCCAAGCCCGCTGTCGCGCAGGTGCTCAATGATACGTTTAATGTCGATAACGGAGATGGGGTCAACGCCCGCAAACGGTTCATCCAGAAGGATAAATTTCGGGTTTGCGGCCAGCGCACGCGCAATCTCAACGCGACGGCGTTCGCCCCCGGAGAGTGCCTGACCGAGGCTGTCGCGCAGGTGCTCAATGTGGAACTCTTCCATCAGCTCGTTAGCACGATCCTGACGCTGTTCGTTGGTCAGGTCGTTACGAATTTGCAGGACCGCCATCAGGTTGTCGTAAACGCTGAGACGACGGAAAATGGAGGCTTCCTGCGGCAGATAGCCGATCCCGCGACGCGCGCGCGCGTGCAGCGGCAGAAGACTGATGTCTTCATCGTCAATGATAATGTTGCCGGCATCGCGCGGCACAATACCCACGACCATGTAGAAGGTTGTCGTTTTACCCGCACCGTTCGGGCCAAGCAGCCCCACGATTTCGCCGGAGTTGACGGTCAGACTGACATCTTCTACGACACGGCGGCCCTTATAGGCCTTCGCGAGGTTTTTTGCAGTTAATGTTGCCATAACGAATTAGTTACTCTTCTTCTGTGCCGGGGCCTGGCCCTTGCCTTTGTCCTGCAGCTGCGACGGAACCAGTACGGTGGTCACGCGTTTGCCTTTCTCGCTGGAGGCCTGCATTTTTTGCTCTTTAACCAGATAGGTAATCTGGTCGCCGGTAATGTTGCTGTCCAGCTGTTCCAGATACGCGTTTCCGGTCAGGATGACCAGATCCTTCGCCAGCTCATAGTGCATGTGCGTAGCGCGGCCTTTTACCGGCTTGCCGTTGTCCTGCATCTGGTAGAAGGTCGCCGGATTACCATAGCCATCGATAATCTCTTTGCCCTGCTCGCCACCCGGACGGGTCACGACCACTTTGTCGGCGTTGATTTTGATGGTGCCCTGGGTCATGACGACGTTACCCGTGAAGGTGACGACGTTACCCTGCATATCGAGAGACTGGGTGTCGGACTCAATATGGATCGGCTGGTCGGTATCGCCCGTTACAGCAAGCGCGGGGAGACTGGCTGCCAGCATCGCGCTGGCGATAATTACTTTAAGGCTGAGTTTGTTTGTTTTGAATTTCATAGGAGGTTCTAACCTTTTCAATCAGCTCGGCGTTCTTGCTGCGTAAGTTCCCGCGCATTCTTAAACCGCTGGAATTAAATGTTGTGCCATACAGTGTGACCAGATCCTGCGACGTCACGTCCTGGGTTACCAGGTTGATCTGGGCATTATCCGTCGTAATTTTTCGCAGTTGCGAGTCAGCGGTCAGGGCGTTGACTTCAACGTGGCCATACAGATAAAGCATACGGTCATTTGTCAGTTTGGCCCGATCTGACTTAATTGACCACGTCGGCACTTTGTCTTTATCAAATGTGGTCATCACAGGTTGGGTAAACCATGAAACGCCATCATCGGAAAAATATTCAACATGCTGGGCAATCAGGCGATAGTTCAGCGCGCCTTCCGGGCTGTAGACCACGGTGTCGCTGTGATCGCTTTTATAGGTTGGATCGGTATTGTTGATCACTTCCGTTTGCGTATCGTCGCGATCGGCAAGGTTCACGCCAATCAATACCAGTGCGACAAGCGAAAGCAAAATGATAATCCAACGTCTGGTTTTACTCATATCGATTGCCCTTTGGCCTCATCAAGCTTGCCCTGCGCCAGCAGAAGCAGATCGCAGACTTCACGGACAGCGCCGCGGCCACCGTTGATGTGGGTAACGTAGTCGGCGCGCGGGATCAGCAGCGGATGCGCATCGGCAACGGCGATGCTCAGCCCAACTTCAGCCATCACCGGCCAGTCAATCAGGTCGTCCCCGACGTAGGCCACGTTTTCCGGTGCGATAGCCAGTTTACCCAGTAAATCATTGAACGCCGCCATCTTATCGGATTGACCCTGATACAGATGGGTAATACCTAAAGTTTCACAGCGGTCTTCTACCAGTTTAGCGTTTCGTCCGGTGATGATCGCCACCTCAATCCCCGAGGTGAGCGCACAGCGGATACCGTAGCCGTCGCGAACGTTAAACGCCTTCAGCTCTTCACCATTATTGCCCATGTAAATCAGGCCGTCGGAGAGAACCCCATCCACATCGAGGATGAGCAGACGAATGTTTTCCGCCTTTGCCATCATCTGCGTACTGACCGGACCATAACAGGTTGCAAGGGATGCACCCGCATTACTCATTGTCTTATCCTTCATTACACTACGCCTGCGCGCAGCAGATCATGCATATGTACCACACCCAGCAACTGGTCGCCATCGGCAACCATAACGGAGGTGATATGGCGGGACTGCATCAGGTTCAGCACATCCACGGCCAGCGTACCCGGACGCACGCGGATACCGCCCGGCGTCATCACGTCGGCAATGCCGAGCGTGCGGACATCGACACCCATATCGAACACGCGACGCAGGTCGCCATCGGTGAAGATCCCCTGAATTTTCATCAGATCGTCGCACACGACCGTCATCCCCAGATTCTTGCGGGTGATTTCCAGCAGCGCATCACGCAGGGAGGCTTCTTTACTGACGTGAGGGATCTCATCCCCGGTGTGCATAATATCGTTTACCCGCAGCAGGAGCTTGCGCCCCAGCGCGCCGCCCGGGTGGGAAAGCGCGAAATCTTCCGGCGTAAAGCCACGGGCTTCAAGCAGCGCCACGGCAAGCGCATCGCCCATGACCAGTGCAGCGGTGGTGCTGGAGGTCGGCGCCAGACCGAGCGGACAGGCCTCCTTGGGAACCTTCACGCACAGGTGAATATCGGCTGCACGCGCCATGCTGCTTTCCGGGCGGCTGGTCATGCAAATCAGCGGCACCTGCAGTCGCTTCAGAACCGGGATGAGCGCCAGGATTTCATTGGACTCACCGGAGTTGGAGAGCGCGATGACGATATCCTGCGGCGTGACCATACCCAGGTCCCCGTGCGCGGCTTCCCCCGGGTGGACAAAGAAGGAAGAGGTGCCGGTACTGGCAAAGGTTGCCGCCATTTTGCGTCCAATGTGGCCGGACTTGCCCATCCCCATCACCACGACTTTGCCGGCGCAGTTGAATATCTTCTCACATGCCAGACTAAAATCCTGATTAATGTACTGATCTAACTGCGCCAGACCTTCACGTTCAATCTCCAGAACGTCTTTGCCTGCTTTCTGAAAGTCAAAACCCGGCTGCAATTCTATTTGCGACATAATGCGTTTCCGTTTACCCAGAGAGAAGAGGCGAGAGCCAGTACAGCATCGCCATCCATACGATAAATCCACCCGTCAGCAGCGCGCCTGCGCCTTTGCCGATCTGTCGTTGCCGCCGCCAGCAGAGCAGGGCAAAAATCACGCTGACCAGCAACATCACGCCGTAATCACGTGAGAACGCCAGAGGATTAAAGGGCCCAGGCGAAATAAGGGCCGGCAGGCCCATCACAATGGCGATATTAAAAATGTTAGAACCAATGATATTACCAATGGCAATGTCATCCTCACCTTTACGTGCCCCCGCAATGGCGGTGGCCAGCTCCGGCAGGCTGGTGCCGATGGCAATCACCGTCAGGCCTATAGTCAGCTCGCTGATGGCAAAATAGTTCGCCAGCACCGTCGCGTTATCCACGACCATGCGCGTTGCCATCGGCATGATGATCAGCGCGACGCCCAGCCAGAGCAGGGCAACAGGCAGCGTGCCTTCTCGCGGAAGCTCGGCGACCTGCTCGCGCGTGAGGCTATCCTGACCCTGCTTTTCAGCCAGACGGGCGATCTTAACACTATACAGCAGCCAAATAACGGCCAGCGCCAGCAGGAAAATGCCGTCGCTGTAGCTCAGTACGCCATCGTAAAATACGCACCCTGCCAGCAGGCTTACGAGTAACATTAGCGGCAATTCACGGCGCAGAACATCAGAATGCACGCGAAAAGGATGGAGCAGCGCGGCCAGGCCTAAAATCAATAAAATATTGACGATGTTAGAGCCAATGGCGGTGCCGACTGCCAGGTCTACCTGACCATGCAGCGAGGCGGAGACAGAGACGATGATTTCAGGAAGCGACGTTCCTACGCTGACCACGGTCATGCCGATGACAACAGGCGGTACGCCACTCAGGCGACACAGGATAGATGCAGCAAACACTAAACGGTCAGCACTGTAGACCACCAACAGTAAACCAATTATTAACAGTGCTGTTGCTAAAAGCATCAAAAGTCCTTTCTTCAGGTATACTCGTCGGTCCATTGCTCGGGAATGGCTGGACTGCATACAGTCTGAGGCGTAACGAATTCCTAATTTTGACTTTATGCGCCGGAAAAGTAAAACAAATGCCAGCTTTCGCTAACCTCTACGGTTATTATTCTGTAAAAATGCGGAGTTTAGGGCTGATTCAGGCTACATGCCTTAACGTGAGCAGGATAAGAAAGGAACCATAAATGAGCCAAACCATGGCGAATTTAGTCGATGTCCGCGGGGTGAGTTTTTCTCGCGCCAACAGATTGATATTTGATGATATTTCGTTGACCGTGCCGCGTGGCAAAATTACTGCCATCATGGGGCCGTCCGGGATCGGTAAAACGACCCTGCTCCGCCTTATCGGTGGGCAGATCCCACCGGATAGCGGTGAAATCCTCTTTGATGGCGAAAACATCCCGGAGATGTCGCGCTCGCGCCTGTATACTGTTCGCAAACGCATGAGCATGCTCTTTCAGTCGGGGGCTTTGTTCACCGACATGAACGTCTTTGATAACGTTGCCTATCCGCTGCGCGAGCATACCAGCCTGCCGCCTGCGCTGCTGAAAAGCACGGTGATGATGAAGCTAGAAGCCGTCGGGCTGCGGGGCGCCGCGAAGCTGATGCCTTCGGAGCTGTCCGGCGGGATGGCGCGTCGTGCCGCGCTGGCGCGAGCCATCGCATTAGAACCTGATTTAATCATGTTCGACGAACCGTTTGTCGGGCAGGATCCCATCACGATGGGCGTGCTGGTGAAGCTCATCTCTGAGCTGAACAGCGCGCTTGGCGTCACCTGCATTGTGGTGTCTCACGATGTACCTGAAGTGTTGAGCATTGCCGATTACGCCTACATCGTAGCGGACAAAAAGATCGTCGCACACGGTAGCGCCCAGGCGCTGCAGGAAAATTGCGATCCGCGCGTGCGGCAGTTCCTCGACGGTATTGCCGATGGCCCTGTGCCGTTCCGCTACCCGGCGGGCGACTATCGTGACGATTTACTGGGAATAGGGAGTTAAGCCACTCATGCTGTTAAATGCGTTGGCCGCTCTCGGACACCGTGGCATAAAAACCATCAGGACGTTCGGGCGTGCCGGATTGATGTTATTCAACGCGCTGGTCGGCAAGCCGGAATTCCGTAAGCACGCGCCGCTATTGGTGCGTCAGCTTTATAACGTTGGCGTGCTGTCGATGCTCATCATCATTGTCTCCGGTCTGTTTATCGGTATGGTGCTGGGTCTGCAGGGCTACCTGGTGCTGACAACCTACAGTGCGGAAACCAGCCTCGGGATGCTGGTGGCGCTCTCGCTGCTGCGTGAACTGGGGCCCGTTGTGGCGGCGCTGCTTTTCGCCGGGCGTGCGGGGTCGGCCTTAACGGCTGAAATTGGCCTGATGCGCGCGACCGAGCAGCTCTCCAGCATGGAGATGATGGCGGTCGATCCGCTGCGTCGCGTGATCTCGCCGCGTTTCTGGGCCGGGGTCATCTCTTTACCGCTGCTGACGATTCTGTTTGTCGCCGTGGGGATCTGGGGCGGTTCGCTGGTTGGCGTGCACTGGAAAGGCATTGATGCCGGTTTCTTCTGGTCTGCCATGCAGGACGCCATTGATCTGCGAATGGATCTGATTAACTGCCTGATTAAGAGCGTGGTATTTGCCATTACGGTCACCTGGATTGCATTGTTCAATGGTTACGATGCCATCCCGACGTCGGCGGGCATTAGCCGCGCAACTACACGTACAGTCGTTCATTCGTCGCTGGCCGTACTGGGTCTGGATTTTGTGCTCACCGCACTGATGTTTGGGAATTGAGTTCATGCAAACGAGAAAAAATGAAATTTGGGTCGGTGTATTCCTGCTGCTGGCGCTGCTGGCCGCGCTGTTTATCTGCCTGAGAGCGGCGGATATCACGTCTGTGCGCACCGAGCCGACGTATCGCATCTATGCCACCTTCGATAACATCGGCGGGCTGAAGGCGCGTTCACCGGTCCGTATTGGCGGCGTGGTGATCGGACGCGTATCTGACATTACGCTGGATGAGAAGACCTATCTGCCACGTGTCGCGATGGATATCGAAGAGCGTTACAACCACATTCCGGACACCAGCTCCCTTTCTATCCGGACTTCCGGTCTGCTGGGCGAACAATATCTGGCGCTTAACGTCGGTTTTGAAGACCCCGAGCTGGGAACGACTATCCTTAAGGACGGGAGCGTGATCCAGGACACCAAGTCCGCCATGGTGCTGGAAGATATGATTGGTCAGTTCCTTTACAACAGTAAAGGGGATGATAAAAAGTCTGACAATGCCCCTGCGCAGAGTGAAGACCATACCAATGCTGCGCCGACCCCAGGTGCTGCGAATTAATATCAGGAGAAGTCATTCATGTTTAAACGACTGTTAATGGTTGCCATGCTGGTTATTGCCCCTCTCACCGCGGTGCACGCGGCGGATCAGAGTAACCCGTACAAACTGATGGACGAAGCCGCGAAGAAAACCTTCGATCGTCTTAAAAACGAGCAGCCTAAGATTCGTGCTAATCCTGATTACCTGCGTGACGTGGTTGACCAGGAGCTGCTGCCGTACGTGCAGATCAAATATGCGGGAGCACTGGTGCTGGGCCGCTATTACAAAGACGCAACCCCGGCGCAGCGTGAGGCCTATTTTGCCGCTTTCCGTGAATACCTGAAGCAGGCGTATGGTCAGGCGCTGGCGATGTACCACGGTCAGACCTATCAGATCGCCCCGGAGCAGCCGCTGGGTGATGCGACCATCGTCCCTATTCGCGTAACGATCAACGATCCTAATGGTCGTCCGCCGGTGCGTCTGGATTTCCAGTGGCGTAAAAACAGCCAGACCGGCCACTGGCAGGCGTATGACATGATCGCCGAAGGCGTAAGCATGATCACCACCAAACAGAACGAGTGGAGCGACCTGCTGCGCACCAAGGGGATTGATGGCCTGACCGCGCAGCTGCAGTCCATCGCTCGTCAGAAAATTAGTCTGGACGAGAAGAAGTAATGTCACAGCAACTCAGCTGGTCGCGTGAAGGCGAGACATTAAAGCTGTCCGGTGAGCTGGATCAGGATCTGCTGAACCCCTTATGGGATAAACGCCATGAGGCCATGCAGGGCGTGACGGTTATTGACTTAACCGACGTCACGCGGGTAGATACGGCAGGCGTTGCACTGCTTGCCCATCTGGTTGCGGTAGGGAAAAAGCAGGGGGCGAGCGTCACGCTTCGCGGCGCGAGCGAGAATGTCGTGACCCTGGCGCAGCTCTACAATCTCCCTCAGGACGTACTGCCTCGTTAATATTTTCAGTGCGTTACTTCCGAAAGCCCTGACAGTTTCATCGTCGGGGCTTTTTGCTTGTTTAAGACGACGCCACTTTGCTCTAAGATGTTGGGCTTGTTTTCACTATCAGATGATTAAGAGCCCATGGAAAATCATGAAATCCAGACAGTGCTGATGAATGCACTCTCCCTTCAGGAAGCCCACGTCACAGGCGATGGCAGTCACTTCCAGGTTATTGCTGTGGGTGAGATGTTCGACGGTATGAGCCGTGTGAAGAAACAGCAGGCTGTGTACGCGCCGCTGATGGAATATATTGCGGATAACCGCATCCACGCCCTGTCGATTAAAGCGTTCACCCCGCAAGAGTGGGCACGCGATCGCAAACTAAACGGTTTTTGAGCTGAGGGCGACAGGCCCGCAGCACGGTTGAATTTATAAGAGAGCACACCATGGATAAATTTCGTGTACAGGGGCCAACGCGTCTCCAGGGCGAAGTCACAATTTCTGGCGCGAAAAACGCCGCGCTGCCCATCCTCTTTGCTGCGCTGCTTGCGGAAGAGCCAGTAGAGATTCAGAACGTACCGAAGCTGAAAGATATCGACACCACCATGAAGCTGCTCACCCAGTTGGGCACGAAAGTCGAGCGTAACGGTTCCGTCTGGATCGACGCCAGCAAGGTGAATAACTTCTCTGCCCCTTACGATCTGGTGAAAACCATGCGTGCTTCCATCTGGGCGCTTGGCCCGCTGGTGGCGCGTTTCGGTCAGGGCCAGGTTTCGCTGCCGGGCGGTTGCGCTATCGGTGCGCGTCCGGTTGACCTGCACATCTTTGGCCTGGAAAAACTGGGCGCAGAGATCAAGCTGGAAGAAGGCTACGTTAAAGCGTCCGTCAATGGTCGTCTGAAAGGCGCGCACATTGTTATGGACAAAGTGAGCGTGGGCGCAACGGTGACCATTATGTCTGCGGCAACGCTGGCAGAAGGGACCACGATCATCGAAAACGCCGCGCGTGAACCGGAGATTGTGGATACTGCCAACTTCCTCGTGGCGCTGGGTGCGAAGATCTCCGGTCAGGGTACCGACCGCATCACCATCGAAGGCGTTGAGCGTCTGGGCGGGGGTGTCTATCGCGTACTGCCGGACCGTATCGAAACCGGTACCTTCCTGATCGCTGCTGCGATCTCTGGCGGGAAAATTGTTTGTCGCAACGCGCAGCCAGATACCCTGGATGCGGTGCTGGCGAAACTGCGCGATGCGGGTGCGGATATCGAAATCGGTGAAGACTGGATCAGCCTTGATATGCATGGACAGCGTCCAAAAGCGGTCAATGTGCGTACGGCACCGCATCCGGCGTTCCCAACTGACATGCAGGCACAGTTCACCTTGTTGAACTTGGTCGCCGAAGGGACCGGCTTTATCACGGAAACCATTTTCGAGAACCGCTTTATGCACGTACCGGAGCTGATCCGTATGGGGGCACGTGCCGAGATCGAAAGTAATACCGTGATTTGCCACGGCGTTGAGAAACTGTCCGGTGCTCAGGTGATGGCAACCGATCTGCGTGCGTCTGCCAGCCTGGTGTTGGCGGGTTGTATCGCGGAAGGCACAACGATCGTGGATCGTATTTATCACATCGATCGTGGCTATGAGCGTATCGAAGATAAACTGCGCGCGCTGGGTGCCAATATCGAGCGTGTGAAGGGCGAGTAATCGTTCCGGCAGCCCCCTGCCAGAAATGACCGGGGGGTTGCTGTTCCTGTCAAAAAAACCTTATTCCTGCGATTCTTTTTTTACTTTTCTCTGGCGAATCATGCGCGATCTGTCGATAAATTCATGGGTGACAGGATCGTGGTAGCGCGAAGGCCAAATCACCCACGGATGCGTGTCCAGCGCCGTTGCGATAATTAATTCTCCTTTTGGCCAGGGGCGGGTGAGGGCGTTTGCCAGAGTTGAAGAACTCAGTCCATGGCGGCGGGACTCTGCTGCCAGTGAAGTGCCTTTTTTGCGCAGTGCGGCAATAATATCAGCCGTGTGCCAGTCGATAAATTTCGTATCCATAACGCCGTCCTTAAGTTCGGATTCACCTACGCCGTTTCTTCTGAAACGACGGGTTTACTATACCCATTTCGAACTCTTGTTCTAAAAAGTTCGCGTTACTTGAAGGAATATTCAGAATAAGACATGGCTTTATTCATGCGGTCTCTAAACCGATGAATTTACATGAACGCGGAATTTACTGGTGTGTACTGGAATCTCCCCGCCAGGATCGCGGGGAGAAAAAGGGAGATTAACGGTCGCGCTGAACGGCGATGTGGGCAAGGCCAATCAGTGCCTCGCGCCATGGGCTGTCTGGAATGACCTGAAGGGCCTCGATGGCCTTGTCGGCTTCTTCTTCTGCACGCTGACGCGTCCATTCCAGCGATCCGCAGATTGCCATGGTTTCCAGTACAGGTTCCAGAAGATGGCGGCCATTTCCCTGCTCAATCGCTTCACGGATCATCTTCGCCTGGTCGGCCGTTCCGTTACGCATGGCGTGGAGCAGCGGCAGGGTCGGTTTGCCTTCGTTCAGGTCATCGCCAACGTTTTTGCCGAGCGTCTCGCCGTCCGCACTGTAGTCCAGCAGATCGTCAATCAGCTGGAAGGCTGTGCCCAGATAGCGGCCATAGTCCTGCAGGCCTTTTTCCTGCGCTTCGGTACAGCCCGCCAAAATGCCGGAACACTGGGCCGCCGCTTCAAACAGGCGCGCGGTTTTGCTGTAGATGACGCGCATGTAGTTTTCTTCAGTAATGTCCGGGTCGTTGACGTTCATCAGCTGCAGCACTTCGCCTTCAGCGATGACGTTAACGGCTTCGGACATCACTTCCAGCACTTTCAGGGAACCCAGGCTGGTCATCATCTGGAAGGCGCGGGTATAGATAAAATCCCCCACCAGGACGCTGGCTGCGTTCCCGAACGCGGCGTTAGCCGTGGCTTTGCCACGACGCATATCCGATTCATCCACCACATCGTCGTGCAGAAGCGTCGCCGTGTGGATAAATTCGATGAGCGCGGCGATAGTGATGTGGGCATTTCCCTGATAGCCAACGGCTCTGGCAGCCAGAATAGCAATCATCGGACGAATGCGTTTACCGCCGCCGCTGACAATGTAATAGCCCAACTGATTGATCAGCTGAACGTCAGAGTTGAGTTGCTCCAGGATTGCTGCATTCACACCCGCCATATCTTGCGCGGTTAACTCGTTGATTTTTTCTAAATTCATCGCAAAAGCCGGGCTTTTTATCCTGTTGATCCCATCTTCAATGGGGTAACGAAGGGTTTCGGTTTATCAATACTAGTGCTGATTGTACTGAAAAAACGGCTCAGATAAACGTTACCGTACGTGTTGTGTTTTTTTTCTTCATGTATTGACGGTAGCACTTGTCAAAGGCTCGCGTTTTGCGTAATATTCGCGCCCTATTGTGAATATTTATAGCGCACTCTGATTCATACGAGGACGTGCGCGGAAGCGGAGTTTATATGTACGCGGTTTTCCAAAGTGGTGGTAAACAACACCGAGTAAGCGAAGGTCAGACCGTTCGCCTGGAAAAGCTGGACATCGCAACTGGCGAATCTGTTGAGTTCGCAGAAGTTCTGATGATCGCAAACGGTGAAGAAGTCAAAATCGGCGTTCCTTTCGTTGATGGCGGCGTTATCAAAGCTGAAGTTGTTGCACACGGTCGTGGCGAGAAAGTTAAAATCGTTAAGTTTCGTCGTCGTAAGCACTACCGTAAGCAGCAGGGCCACCGTCAGTGGTTCACTGATGTGAAAATTACTGGCATCAGCGCCTAAGACCTGAGGAGAGATTTAAATGGCACATAAAAAGGCTGGCGGCTCCACACGTAACGGTCGCGATTCAGAAGCTAAACGCCTGGGCGTTAAGCGTTTCGGTGGCGAATCCGTTCTGGCGGGTAGCATCATCGTTCGTCAACGTGGTACCAAATTCCACGCTGGCAACAACGTAGGTTGCGGTCGTGACCACACTCTGTTTGCTAAAGCAGACGGTAAAGTGAAATTTGAAGTTAAAGGCCCGAACAACCGTAAATACATCAGCATCGTTGCTGAGTAAGGTTTTCTCGGTCCGGTAACGGATTAAAGCCCCGCACCCTGTCGCGGGGCTTTTTACATTGGAAACCCGGTAATTTTTTCTGTAGGGAAAACGGGCATGAAGCAGCAGGCCGGCATAGGAATTCTTTTGGCGCTCACAACCGCAATGTGCTGGGGTGCGCTGCCAATTGCAATGAAGCAGGTACTGGAAGTGATGGAGCCGCCTACGGTGGTCTTTTATCGCTTTCTGATGGCAAGCATCGGCCTCGGGGCGATTCTGGCCGTCAAAGGTAAGCTTCCACCCTTGCGGCTCTTCCGTAAACCGCGCTGGCTGGTATTGCTGGCTATCGCGACGGGCGGTCTGTTCGGTAACTTCATCCTGTTCAGCTCTTCCCTGCAATATCTCAGCCCCACGGCGTCGCAGGTGATTGGTCAGCTTTCGCCGGTGGGCATGATGGTCGCCAGCGTCTTTATCCTCAAGGAGAAGATGCGCGGTACCCAGATTATCGGGGCGAGCATGCTGTTGTGCGGTCTGGTGATGTTCTTCAACACCAGTCTGATCGAGATTTTTACCCGCCTGACGGATTACACATGGGGTGTCATTTTCGGTGTGGGGGCAGCAACGGTCTGGGTGAGCTATGGCGTCGCGCAAAAGGTGTTATTGCGTCGGCTTGCCTCACAGCAGATCCTCTTTTTGCTGTACACTTTGTGTACAATAGCATTGCTGCCATTAGCGAAGCCGGGCGTGATTACCCAGCTTAGCGACTGGCAACTGGCGTGCCTCATTTTTTGTGGGCTGAACACGCTGGTCGGTTATGGCGCGCTGGCCGAAGCGATGGCGCGCTGGCAGGCAGCACAGGTGAGCGCGTTGATCACGCTTACCCCGCTGTTTACGCTGTTATTTTCAGATTTGTTATCAATGGCCTGGCCCGATGTCTTCGTCAGACCGATGCTCAACCTGTTGGGTTATCTCGGTGCGTTTGTCGTGGTTGCGGGCGCGATGTATTCCGCCATTGGTCATCGTCTTTGGGGACGTTGGCGCAAAAATGAAGCGGTTGTAGTAGTCCCCCGCTCAGGCGAATGAGTTACGGAGAGTAAAATGAAGTTTGTTGATGAAGCGACGATCCTGGTCGTGGCTGGTGATGGCGGCAACGGTTGCGTGAGCTTCCGCCGTGAAAAGTATATCCCTCGTGGCGGTCCTGATGGCGGCGACGGTGGGGATGGTGGTGACGTGTGGCTGGAGGCGGATGAGAACCTCAACACGCTGATCGACTACCGTTTCGAAAAATCCTTCCGCGCTGAACGTGGCCAGAACGGCCAGAGCCGTGACTGTACCGGGAAACGCGGTAAAGACGTCACCATTAAAGTTCCGGTCGGTACGCGTGTGATTGACCAGGGGACGGGTGAAACCATGGGCGACATGACCAAACACGGTCAGCGCCTGATGGTGGCGAAAGGCGGCTGGCACGGTCTGGGTAACAGCCGTTTCAAATCTTCCGTTAACCGTACGCCGCGTCAGAAAACGATGGGTACGCCGGGCGATAAGCGCGACCTGCAGCTGGAACTGATGCTTCTGGCTGACGTGGGCATGCTGGGTATGCCAAACGCAGGTAAATCGACGTTTATTCGCGCGGTTTCTGCGGCGAAGCCAAAAGTGGCTGACTATCCGTTTACCACGCTGGTACCAAGCCTGGGCGTTGTCCGTATGGATAACGAGAAGAGCTTCGTGGTCGCCGATATTCCGGGCCTGATTGAAGGCGCCGCGGAAGGGGCGGGTCTGGGTATTCGCTTCCTGAAACACCTTGAGCGCTGCCGCGTGCTGCTGCACCTCATTGATATCGATCCTATCGACGGTTCCGATCCGGTTGAAAACGCCCGCATCATCGTTGGCGAGCTGGAGAAATACAGCGAGAAACTGGCGAACAAACCACGCTGGCTGGTCTTCAACAAGATCGACCTGATGGACAAAGCCGAAGCGGAAGCAAAAGCGAAAGCCATTGCTGAAGCGATGGGTTGGGAAGATAAATACTACCTGATCTCTGCGGCAAGCCAGGTTGGCGTGAAAGATCTGTGCTGGGATGTGATGACCTTCATCATTGAGAACCCAATTGTTCAGGCGGAAGAAGTCAAACAGCCTGAAAAAGTCGAATTCATGTGGGATGACTACCACCGCCAGCAGCTCGAAGAGCTGGAAGCGGAAGAAGACGATGAAGACTGGGATGATGACTGGGATGAAGACGACGAAGAAGGCGTCGAGTTCATCTACAAGCACTAATCGCTGTTCAAAGCCCCCGTTATGGGGGCTTTTTTTATTCCAGCGTTGCGGGCAGCCAGCAGCTGGCGATTAAGCCACCTTCAGCGCCATTCTCAAGCGTTAGCCTGCCGTGGTGGAGCTGGAGGATGCGCTGCACGATGCTCAGGCCCAGCCCACTGCCTCCGTAGCGCTGGTCAAGACGGCGGAATGGCTCGGTAATTGACTGTCGGTGCGCTTCATCAATTCCAGGACCCTGATCGATAACGCTAATCTGCGTCCCGCCGTCGACCTCGGTTAATGTCACTGTAATCGTTGTCCCTGCCGGGCTGTAGCGCCCGGCATTCTCCAGCAGGTTGCGCAGCATGAGGCGCAGGAGAACGGCGTCTCCCTGAACCGTGAGCGCGCTTTTAGCGGGCCAAATCACCGTATGCTCTTTGGCTTCATGCCCCAGGCCGAGAGGTTCAATGATATTTTCCGTCCAGTTCACGGTTTCGTAGTGTCCGCTCGCCATGGCCTGTCCGGCCCGGGCCAGCATCAGCAGCTGTTCGACGGTATGCATGAGCTGATCGATACGGCTAATCAGCGTGGCGGCCTGTGGCGCACCTGACTGCGACATCAGCTCCAGATGGAGCCGGATGCCAGCAAGAGGCGTTCTCAGCTCGTGAGCGGCGTCTGCAGTGAAGAGACGTTCCTGCTTAATGGTGCTATCCAGCCGGGCCAGCAGCTGGTTCAGTGAGGTCGTCACCGCGCCAATTTCTTCCATGTCGGAAAACATGGGAAGCGGGGTTAAGTTATCGGCTGAACGGTTAGCGAGGCTGGCGCGGAGTTTATTCAGCGGCCGGGTTATCCAGGTGACCGCCCAGAAGGAGAAGAGCAGGGTAAAGCCAACCATCACCAGGGAAGGGACCAGCAGCGAGGCAATCGCTTCGCGTATCTCTTTCTCAACGTGATTATTGCGCGCTTTCGCTGACAGCGTTTCGTTGACCAGAAAACCAATCTGTTCACGGCTTTCATGCCATAGCCAGATGACGCTTATCAGCTGGAAAAACAGGAGAATGACCGCCAGCAGTACCATCAGACGCCGACGCATGCTGTTCATTTCTGGCTCTCCAGACGATAGCCGACGCCGCGAACGGTTTTGATCCTGTCTTTGCCGAGCTTACGCCGCAGATTATGGATGTGGACCTCAAGGGTATTTGACCCGGGATCGTCCTGCCAGGAGTAGATATCCTGCTGGAGCGTTTCTCTGTGTACCGTTTGCCCGCTGCGCATGATCAGACGCGTAAGCAAGGCGAACTCTTTTGGCGTGACCTCTACGGCCTGATCCTGTTGCAGTACCTGCTGGGTTTGCAAATTCAGCGTAATGTCGCCGTCGGTCAGTAAGTTATCACTATGGCCCTGATAACGGCGAATCAACGCTCGCACCCGTGCCTGCAGCTCCGCGAGCGCGAAAGGCTTCACCAGATAATCATCTGCGCCTGCATCGAGGCCGGTGATACGATCTTCAATGGCATCACGTGCCGTCAGGATCAGGACGGGATTGTTGATGCCGCGACGTCGCCACTGGCTGAGCAGCGTGGCGCCGTCTTTATCCGGCAAGCCCAAATCGAGGATCACCAGACTGTATTCGCCGCTCTGGATCAGGGCATCCGCCTCTGCTGCGGTGCCTGCACAGTCGAGAGCATACCCTTCATTGGCCAGCCCCAGCGCCAGCCCTTCCTGCAATAACAGATCGTCTTCAACTATAAGTAGTTTCATCGCTAGTTATTCTGGTAGATGTCCTTATAAAGCCTGCTTTCGAAGCGAACCAGCGGAATACGACGATTGCGCTGATCGGTCGGTTCGACGGCATAGCCGGAAAGATACTGCACGAATGCCATGCGCTGTCCGCTGGCGGTAGTGATGAAGCCTGCAAGGTTGTAAACCCCCTGCAGTGAGCCTGTTTTCGCGGAGACTTTGCCATCCACGCCTGCAGCGTGAAGCCCTGCGCGGTACTGCAGTGAACCGTCATGTCCGGCCAGCGGCAGCATTGAAATAAAGTTTAGCTCAGTGTCATGCTGTGCAATGTACTGAAGCACCTGCATCATCGTGGCCGGAGAGATCAAATTATGGCGCGACAGGCCGGAGCCATCGACGGCGATGGTATTACCCAGATCGATCCCCGCCTGCTGGCGCAGAATCTGACGCACCGCGTCTGAGCCCGCGCGCCAGGTTCCCGGCACGCCGAAACGGGCGTGGCCAATCATGCGGAACACCGTATCGGCAATCATGTTGTCCGACTTTTTCAGCATAATTCGCAGTAAATCGTGCAGCGGCGCAGACTGTTTGCTGGCGATGACCGTGCCGGGCTGGTTGACCTGCGTCTGACGAAGCAGGGTACCGGAATAGGTTATTCCCGCTTGTTTCAGCTCATCTTTCAGAATGGCGCCTGCATAGCTTGCGCCATCCTGTATTGCAAAGGCCAGCGGCAGCGGATCGGCGCGCTGCGTCAGGCAGCCGGTGAGCGTGAAGCGGTTAAGGTCGCCTGGCACCACATCCAGTTCGCAATACTGGGCATCGGGGGAACCCTTGGCCAGCGTGCGAACCTGGCTAAACATGGTGACCGGGTAGTAGGACGCGATACGGATAAATGCTAAATCATCCGGCTTTGGCGCACTGTAAAGCGAAACCGAGAAGCAGTTGCGGTCAACAATCGCGGCGGCGGGCGGGGCGCTAAAGCACTGCGTCATGTCGTTCCACGGCCAGCCCGGAGCTTTGTCGTGGCTGGCAAAGATGGACGTGTCGATCAGCACATTGCCATCAATTTTCTGCACGCCGGTTTTTTTTAGCACCGCAACCATATTGCGGATATCCTGGCGTTTAAAGGTCGGATCGCCGCCAAAACGGGCGATAAGATCGCCTTTCAGTTCGCCACCCTCGACGTTACCTTTGGTTTCAAGGGTGGTCGTAAAACGGAAGTCAGGCCCGAGCTGGAGCAGAGCGGCGAGGGCGGTGATCACCTTTTGGGTACTGGCAGGCAGCGCCATCTGTTGACTGTGATAGTCAATCTCGGGAGCCTGTGCGCCAACCTTCTGCACCATCAGGGCAAGGTTCGCGCCTGCGGGAAGCTGATTAATGTACTCATCAACATTCGCGGCCTGGGCGGTGAACGTTATACTGGTAGTCAATCCGATGATAAAACTGGAAAATCGCATAATCTCGCGCTAACAACCCGAAAACAAACCGTCATACTACGGTGCATGGCACTGCAAAGTAAACGATGACCCATAGTGAACTTCGCGGTAAAATGCGTATCAAATTGAAAAATTGCTGCTGACCTGGGGCGTTGCTCCCGGGTCGGTTTTCTTTTTGCTTCTGGCCTGTTCAGGTGGGCTGGAGCAGGGAACACTGCTCCCAACAGGAATGTTTAAGAGGTATAACAAATGCAAGCTATTCCGATGACCTTACGTGGTGCCGAAAAACTGCGCGAAGAGCTGGATTTTCTGAAATCCGTACGTCGCCCTGAAATCATCGCCGCTATCGCGGAAGCGCGTGAGCATGGCGACCTGAAAGAGAACGCTGAATACCACGCCGCGCGTGAGCAGCAGGGCTTCTGTGAAGGGCGTATTAAAGATATCGAAGCAAAACTGTCCAATGCACAGGTTATCGATATCACTAAAATGCCGAATAATGGCCGTGTGATCTTTGGTTCTACCGTTACCGTGCTGAACCTGGACAATGACGAAGAGCAGACCTATCGCATCGTGGGTGATGATGAAGCTGACTTCAAACAGAACCTGATTTCGGTGAACTCACCGATTGCTCGCGGCCTGATTGGCAAAGAGCAGGACGATGTTGTCACCATCCGCACCCCTGGCGGTGAAGTGGAATACGAAATTATTAAGGTTGAATACCTGTAATTCGCTTCTCTACTAGGATGTTGATACATTGTAAAGAAAAGAAAAAGGCCGCGTAGCGGCCTTTTATCAACTCAAGGAGCATGGCATTTTGCTCGCCTGCTGACAGAAATCCCTCGTTTCACACAGAAAATGTGTTTAATTCAGGATATCCTTAACGTGGCAGCGAGATTTTACGCTCTTTAGATGGGCGGTAGAGCACCAGCGTTTTACCGATGACCTGTACATTACAGGCGCCGGTTTCGCGCACGATGGCTTCCACGATCAGGTTTTTAGTGTCTCTGTCTTCAGAGGCGATTTTCACCTTGATAAGCTCGTGGTGTTCCAGCGCTTGTTCAATCTCGGCAAGCACCCCTTCGGTCAAACCATTGTTGCCAAGCATCACTACAGGCTTGAGCGGATGTGCCAGACCTTTAAGGTGCTGTTTTTGTTTAGTACTCAGATTCATCGTATATTTTTGCTTACGTTGGGATTGAAAACGGTTCATTCTACCGCCATCTCCCTAATATCGCCAAATAGCTGCGTAGAAATTTACGTCACAGGCAAGTAACGATGAACCAGGACGGAAATGTTAAATGACAGGTAAAAAGCGTTCTGCCAGCTCCAGCCGCTGGCTTCAGGAACACTTTAGCGATAAATATGTTCAACAGGCACAGAAAAAGGGGTTGCGTTCCCGTGCCTGGTTTAAACTTGATGAAATACAGCAAAGTGACAAACTTTTTAAGCCGGGGATGACGGTTGTTGACCTCGGTGCGGCACCTGGCGGATGGTCCCAGTATGCGGTAACGCAGATCGGCGGAACGGGCCGAATCATCGCGTGCGATCTTTTACCAATGGATCCCATCGTCGGTGTCGACTTCCTTCAGGGCGACTTTCGTGATGAATTAGTGCTGAAAGCGTTACTTGATCGTGTAGGTGACAGTAAGGTCCAGGTTGTCATGTCAGATATGGCACCAAATATGTGCGGAACACCGGCGGTGGATATCCCCCGCGCCATGTATCTGGTGGAGCTAGCGTTAGAAATGTGTCGTGATGTACTAGCGCCTGGTGGTAGTTTTGTTGTGAAGGTGTTTCAGGGCGAAGGTTTCGAGGAGTATCTTAAGGAAATTCGCTCCCTGTTTGCGAAGGTCAAAGTTCGTAAGCCGGACTCTTCCCGGGCCCGTTCCCGTGAAGTGTATATTGTAGCGACCGGGCGAAAATGATAACCGGGAGATTTCAGACGAAAGTTTGAATGAAACTGGATATAGAGTATCCTGACGCTGTTTTTAACACAGTTGTAATATGAGGTTAATCCCTTGAGTGACATGGCGAAAAACCTAATACTCTGGCTGGTCATTGCCGTTGTGCTGATGTCAGTATTCCAGAGCTTTGGGCCCAGCGAGTCGAATGGCCGCAAGGTGGATTATTCTACCTTCCTGCAGGAGGTCAATCAGGACCAGGTTCGCGAAGCGCGTATCAACGGACGTGAGATCAACGTTACCAAGAAAGATAGTAACCGTTACACGACTTACATCCCGGTGAACGATCCTAAGCTGCTTGATAACCTTCTGACCAAAAACGTCAAAGTGGTAGGCGAGCCGCCAGAAGAACCAAGCCTGTTGGCTTCAATCTTCATTTCCTGGTTCCCGATGCTGCTGCTTATCGGCGTCTGGATCTTCTTTATGCGCCAGATGCAGGGCGGCGGTGGCAAAGGCGCCATGTCGTTCGGTAAGAGCAAGGCGCGTATGTTGACGGAAGATCAGATCAAGACCACTTTTGCGGACGTTGCCGGGTGTGACGAAGCGAAAGAAGAGGTGGGTGAACTGGTTGAATACCTGCGCGAGCCGAGCCGTTTCCAGAAACTGGGCGGTAAGATCCCGAAAGGCGTGCTGATGGTTGGCCCTCCGGGTACCGGTAAAACCCTGCTGGCGAAAGCCATCGCGGGTGAAGCGAAGGTGCCGTTCTTTACTATTTCAGGTTCAGACTTCGTCGAAATGTTCGTGGGTGTTGGTGCATCTCGTGTGCGTGACATGTTCGAGCAGGCCAAGAAGGCAGCACCGTGCATTATCTTCATCGATGAAATCGACGCCGTAGGCCGCCAGCGTGGCGCAGGCCTGGGCGGTGGTCACGATGAACGTGAACAGACGCTGAACCAGATGCTGGTTGAGATGGACGGCTTCGAAGGTAACGAAGGTATCATCGTTATCGCGGCAACTAACCGTCCGGACGTACTTGACCCGGCGCTGCTGCGTCCAGGCCGTTTCGACCGTCAGGTTGTTGTCGGTCTGCCGGATGTTCGCGGTCGTGAACAGATTCTGAAAGTCCACATGCGTCGCGTACCGCTGGCGCCAGATATCGACGCGGCAATCATTGCGCGCGGTACTCCGGGCTTCTCCGGTGCGGATCTCGCTAACCTGGTCAACGAAGCTGCACTGTTTGCCGCTCGCGGTAACAAGCGCGTCGTGTCGATGGTGGAGTTCGAGAAAGCGAAAGACAAGATCATGATGGGTGCGGAACGTCGCTCCATGGTGATGACGGAAGCGCAGAAAGAGTCCACGGCTTACCACGAAGCGGGTCACGCGATTATCGGTCGCCTGGTGCCGGAACACGATCCGGTGCATAAAGTGACGATTATTCCGCGCGGTCGTGCGCTGGGTGTGACCTTCTTCCTGCCTGAAGGCGACGCGATCAGCGCCAGCCGTCAGAAGCTGGAAAGCCAGATCTCAACCCTGTACGGCGGTCGTCTGGCAGAAGAGATCATCTACGGTCCGGAACATGTTTCTACCGGTGCGTCGAACGACATTAAAGTGGCGACAAACCTGGCACGTAACATGGTGACTCAGTGGGGCTTCTCCGACAAACTCGGTCCGCTGCTGTATGCAGAGGAAGAGGGTGAGGTGTTCCTGGGCCGCTCTGTCGCGAAAGCGAAACATATGTCCGATGAAACGGCTCGTATCATCGACCAGGAAGTGAAAGCGCTGATTGAACGTAACTACGGTCGCGCGCGTCAGATCCTGAATGACAACATGGACATTCTGCATTCCATGAAAGATGCGCTCATGAAATATGAGACCATCGATGCACCGCAGATTGACGACCTGATGGCGCGCCGCGAAGTGCGTCCGCCAGCAGGCTGGGAAGACCCAGGCGCTTCCAATAACTCTGACAACAATGGCACCCCGCGTGCGCCGCGTCCGGTTGATGAACCGCGTACGCCAAACCCGGGCAACACCATGTCAGAACAGTTGGGCGATAAGTAAGTCACTGCTGTTGAAGCGTTTGTTTGTACCTCAAACCCTGGAGCTTGCTCCGGGGTTTTTCATTTCTGTTTAACCATTTAGATATCAGGGATTTCGCCATGAAATTATTCGCTCAGGACTCGCATCTCGATCTTTCACATCCCCATGTGATGGGGATCCTGAATGTTACCCCTGACTCCTTCTCTGACGGCGGCACGCATAACACGCTTATCGAGGCGGTTAAGCATGCGAATTTAATGATTAATGCAGGTGCCACCATTATTGACGTTGGCGGCGAATCGACGCGTCCCGGTGCGGCGGACGTGTCTGTGGAAGAAGAGCTGGCGCGCGTGGTGCCGGTCGTTGAAGCAATCGCGCAGCGGTTTGAAGTGTGGATCTCTGTAGATACCTCCAAACCGGAAGTGATCCGAGAAGTGGCGAAAGTGGGCGCTCACATTATCAATGATATTCGTTCACTTACTGAGCCGGGGGCGATTGAGGCGGCTGCGGAAACCGGGCTGCCGGTTTGCCTGATGCATATGCAGGGGCAACCGAAAACCATGCAGGACGCGCCGAAGTATGACGATGTCTTTGCCGACGTAAATCGCTTCTTTATTGAGCATATCGAACGTTGTGAACGTGCCGGTATCCCAAAAGAGAAATTGCTGCTCGACCCGGGGTTCGGTTTCGGTAAAAATCTCTCACACAACTATGCGCTGCTTGCGCGCTTATCGGAATTTCATCACTTTGGCCTGCCGCTGCTGGTGGGGATGTCGAGGAAATCGATGATTGGCCAGTTGCTGAATGTAGGCCCGAGCGAACGCCTGAGCGGCAGCCTGGCCTGCGCGGTGATTGCGGCGATGCAGGGTGCGCACATCATTCGTGTCCATGACGTCAAAGAAACAGTAGAAGCCATGCGTGTGGTGGAAGCCACACTGGCAGCGAAGGAAAACAAACGCTATGAGTAATCGTAAATATTTTGGTACCGACGGTATCCGTGGGCGCGTAGGCGATGCTCCCATCACCCCTGATTTCGTCCTGAAGCTCGGCTGGGCTGCCGGCAAGGTTCTGGCGCGTCATGGCTCACGTAAAATTATCATCGGTAAAGACACCCGTATTTCCGGCTATATGCTGGAGTCCGCGCTGGAAGCGGGGCTGGCGGCGGCTGGACTGTCCGCCTCTTTTACAGGCCCAATGCCAACGCCTGCGGTCGCGTATCTGACGCGCACCTTCCGTGCGGAAGCGGGGATTGTCATCTCGGCCTCTCACAACCCGTTCTACGACAACGGCATTAAGTTCTTCTCTATTGATGGCACCAAGCTGCCGGATGAGGTGGAAGAAGCCATTGAAGCTGAAATGGAAAAAGAGATCACCTGTGTTGATTCCGCCGAGCTGGGTAAAGCGAACCGTATCGTTGATGCGGCGGGTCGCTATATCGAATTCTGTAAAGGCACTTTCCCGAATGAGCTGAGCCTGGCCCACCTCAAAATTGTGGTGGACTGTGCTAATGGCGCGACCTATCACATCGCCCCGAATGTCTTCCGCGAGCTGGGTGCGAAAGTAATCACCATTGGCTGCGAGCCGGATGGTCTGAACATTAACGAGCAGGTGGGGGCAACTGACGTTCGTGCCCTGCAGGCGCGCGTGCTGGCAGAAAAAGCCGATCTGGGCATTGCGCTGGACGGCGACGGTGACCGCGTGATCATGGTTGATCACGAAGGTAACAAGGTCGACGGCGACCAGATCCTCTACATTATTGCGCGTGAAGGTCTGCGTCAGGGCCAGCTGCGCGGCGGTGCGGTCGGGACGCTGATGAGTAACATGGGCCTGGAACTGGCGCTGAAACAGCTCGGTATTCCGTTCGTTCGCGCGAAAGTGGGTGACCGCTATGTGTTGGAAAAATTGCAGGAGAAAGGCTGGCGTATCGGCGCTGAGAATTCAGGTCACGTGATCCTGCTCGACAAAACCACCACCGGTGACGGTATTGTGGCCGCGTTGCAGGTGGTTGCCGCCATGGCGCGAAACCATATGAGCCTGCACGATCTGTGCAGCGGCATGAAAATGTTCCCACAGATCCTGGTAAACGTACGTTTCACTGCCGGCAAAGGCGATCCGCTGGAAAATGAGAACGTGAAAGCGGTAATGGCTGACGTTGAAGCGGCCCTGGGCAGCCGTGGACGCGTGCTGCTGCGTAAGTCTGGTACTGAACCGCTGATCCGCGTGATGGTGGAAGGCGAAGACGAAGCGCAGGTAACCGAATTTGCGCACCGTATTGCGGATGCTGTTAAAGCTGCATAATCTTGCACGCTAAATGTTTAAAAAGGCGGCGTTTGCCGCCTTTGTTTTAAGCAATTAATGGCTTTTTGCTGTTTTTTTCCGCAGTTGATACAATGCGTCGAAAATGCCCTTGCGAAGGTGATTCGCTTTGGTTAGTATTCACACCCGCTTCAGTGGGAAACAGAAATCCTGCTAATTGGTCGAAGCATTGGTATGCGGCAAATCCGCAAGGAACAGGTTGATTATGTACGAAGCTCTTTTAGTTGTTTTCCTTATTGTAGCCATCGCTCTCGTAGCGCTGATTATGCTGCAGCAAGGTAAAGGCGCTGATATGGGAGCCTCCTTCGGAGCAGGTGCTTCCGGTACGCTGTTCGGTTCAAGTGGTTCTGCGAACTTCATGACCCGCACGACGGCGATTCTGGCGACGCTGTTCTTCATCATCAGTCTGGTGCTTGGCAATATCAACAGCAACAAGACCAGCAAAGGAAGCGAGTGGGAAAACCTGAGCGCGCCAGCAAAAACTGAGCAGACTCAGCCAGCTGCACCGGCTAAGCCAACCAGCGATATCCCGCAGTAAGTATTCCGTACCGAGGTGGTGGAATTGGTAGACACGCTACCTTGAGGTGGTAGTGCCCTAACGGGCTTGTGGGTTCGAGTCCCATCCTCGGTACCAATATTCCAGAAGAAAGACGTCGAAAGACGTCTTTTTTTTCGTCTGTAGCTTTTGCCGTTCGTAGGCCCGGTAAGCGCAGCGCCACCGGGCAAAATGGCGGGTGGCGCTGCGCTTACCCGCCCTACAAAAGCCGAACAAAAAGGCGCCCATTGGGCGCCTTTTGCATGTTTCATTATCGATTACTTCTTATCGCTGTGTTCCAGGTTTTCAACCTGCGGCAGGCCGTTACCTGAATTCGCAGAGAGCAGGCCATTCTCAACATAGTTGAACAGCTTCTCACGGGTATCGGTGATGTCCAGGTTACGCATGGTCAGCTGGCCAATACGATCGTCCGGTGAAAACACTGACTCACCTTTCTCCATGGTCAGACGCTCTGCTTTATAGGTCAGGTTATCAGACACGGTGTTCAGGATGGAGTAGTCGTTACCGCGACGCAGTTCCAGGGTCACTTCACCGGTAATTGCACTCGCCACCCAACGCTGCAGCGCATCACGCAGCATCAGCGCCTGCGGATCGAACCAGCGGCCCTGATACAGCAGTTTGCCCAGCTGACGGCCATGAGAGTGATACTGCTCAATGGTGTCTTCGTTGTGAATACCAGTCAGCAGACGCTCGTAAGCAATATGCAGCAGCGCCATTCCCGGAGCTTCATAGATGCCACGGCTTTTCGCTTCGATGATACGATTTTCAATCTGATCGCTCATGCCCAGGCCGTGACGACCACCAATACGGTTAGCTTCCAGCATCAGCTCAACGTCATCAGAGAAGGTTTTGCCGTTCAGCGCAACCGGATGACCACGTTCGAAACGCACGGTCACTTCTTCTGCCGGGATCTTCACGTTCTCATCCCAGAACTTCACGCCCATGATTGGGTTAACGATCTTCACGCTGGAGTTCAGGAATTCCAGGTCTTTTGCTTCGTGCGTCGCACCCAGCATGTTGGAGTCAGTGGAGTAGGCTTTCTCGACGGACATCTTATAGTCAAAACCGCAGGCGATCATAAACTCGGACATCTCATGACGACCACCCAGCTCGTCGATGAAGTCGGTATCCAGCCACGGTTTGTAGATCTGCAATTCGGCGTTGGTCAGCAGGCCATAACGATAGAAACGTTCAATATCGTTTCCTTTATAGGTGCTGCCATCACCCCAGATGTTGACGCCGTCTTCTTTCATGGCGGCAACCAGCATGGTACCGGTGACCGCACGGCCCAGCGGGGTGGTGTTGAAATAGGTCAGGCCGCCGGTGGTGTTATGGAATGCACCACACTGAATCGCCGCGATACCTTCCGCGACCAGTTGCTTACGGCAGTCAATCAGGCGCGCGTTCTCTGCACCATACTCTTTCGCGCGACGAGGAATGGCATCATAGTCGTCCTCATCCGGCTGACCCAGGTTCGCAGTATAAGCATACGGAACCGCTCCCTTCTGGCGCATCCACAGCAGTGCAGCGCTGGTATCCAGGCCACCTGAGAAAGCGATGCCAATACGTTGTCCTACCGGAAGATGCTTGAGAATCGTCGTCATAGAATAAAACCCTGCTTGATTGACTGATTAGAGACCGCTTTCGCTCTCTTGTGCATTTTTATGCAAAATAAGTGAGTATTCATTTAATCATCTTTTGGCGAAGACCGGAAGAGACTCGTGCGTTTTTTGTAAAAATTTTGGTCTGATCGATCTGGCGGAAGTCGCCTTGACAGGTGGGGTCAACTATCAATATACTAAACGCCGATTTTACGTCCCGTCTTCGGTACCAAATCCCAGCATTATTTGCAAATTCTGTCCAAAACGCGTAGAATTTGCCACGTTTCAGGCGCGGGGTGGAGCAGCCTGGTAGCTCGTCGGGCTCATAACCCGAAGGTCGTCGGTTCAAATCCGGCCCCCGCAACCACTTTCCCATAAAGTTCTTTTTCAAATATACTGTGAAGACTTAGAGCCTTCGTAGCTGGATTTGAAAAAATTCTTTCGGAGAGTGCTCCAGGCCACAGTTGTGGCTATAGGGTTCAGTTATCTAAAGCCCCGATTTATCGGGGTTTTTTGTTATCTGACTACAGAATAACTGGGCTTTACGCCCTTTTTTTATGTCTTGGGGGTGGGCTTGTCCACATTAGAGCAAAAATTAACAGAGATGATTACTGCACCGGTCGAAGCACTGGGCTACGAACTGGTCGGCATCGAATTCGTTCGCGGCCGTACATCGACGCTGCGCATCTATATTGATAGTGAAGATGGCATCAATGTTGATGATTGCGCTGATGTCAGCCACCAGGTGAGTGCGGTTCTTGATGTTGAAGACCCAATTACCGTTGCGTACAACCTGGAAGTTTCCTCACCTGGCCTCGATCGCCCGATGTTCACGGCCGAGCACTATGTGCGCTTTACCGGTGAAGAAGTGGCTCTCGTTCTGCGTATGGCCGTACAGAACCGCCGTAAATGGCAGGGAATTATCAAAGCCGTTGATGGTGAAATGATCACGGTGACAGTCGAAGGCAAAGATGAAGTGTTCGCGCTGAGTAATATCCAGAAGGCGAACCTGGTTCCCCACTTTTAACAGTCTGGATTGAGGTGAAAAGCCCGCGATGAACAAAGAAATTTTGGCTGTTGTTGAAGCCGTCTCCAACGAGAAATCACTGCCGCGTGAGAAGATTTTTGAAGCGCTGGAAAGTGCACTGGCTACAGCAACCAAGAAAAAATACGAACAAGAGATCGATGTTCGCGTAGAAATCGATCGTAAAAGCGGTGACTTCGATACATTCCGTCGTTGGGTAATCGTTGAAGAAGTGACCCAGCCGACTAAAGAGATCACGCTGGAAGCCGCCCGTTTTGAAGACGAAAGTCTGAACGTGGGTGACTACGTTGAAGATCAGATTGAGTCTGTGACCTTCGACCGTATCACTACCCAGACCGCTAAACAGGTTATCGTGCAGAAAGTGCGCGAAGCCGAGCGCGCGCTGGTTGTCGATCAGTTCCGCGATCAGGAAGGCGAAATCATCACTGGCGTGGTGAAGAAAGTGAACCGCGACAACATCTCCCTGGAGATCAAATCCGAAGGGTTGCCGGGTAACGCTGAAGCCGTGATCCTGCGTGAAGATATGCTGCCGCGTGAAAACTTCCGTCCGGGCGACCGTATTCGTGGTGTTCTGTACGCTGTGCGTCCAGAAGCTCGCGGTGCGCAGCTGTTCGTGACCCGTTCTAAACCAGAAATGCTGGTAGAACTGTTCCGTATCGAAGTACCGGAAATCGGTGAAGAAGTTATCGAAATTAAAGCGGCGGCTCGCGATCCGGGCTCCCGTGCGAAAATTGCGGTGAAAACCAACGACAAGCGTATCGACCCGGTCGGTGCTTGCGTCGGTATGCGCGGTGCGCGTGTCCAGGCAGTTTCTACTGAGCTGGGCGGCGAACGTATTGATATCGTTCTGTGGGATGACAACCCGGCGCAGTTCGTGATCAACGCAATGGCTCCGGCTGATGTGGCGTCTATCGTTGTTGACGAAGACAAACACACCATGGATATCGCTGTTGAAGCGGGCAACCTGGCGCAGGCAATCGGCCGTAACGGTCAGAACGTACGCCTGGCGTCACAGCTGAGCGGCTGGGAACTCAACGTCATGACCGTTGATGACCTGCAGGCTAAGCATCAGGCTGAAGCCCATGCGGCGATCGATACCTTCACCAAATACCTGGATATTGACGAAGATTTCGCCACTGTTCTGGTTGAAGAAGGTTTCTCTACGCTGGAAGAACTGGCCTATGTGCCAATGAAAGAGCTGCTGGAAATTGACGGTCTGGATGAACCAACCGTTGAAGCCCTGCGTGAACGCGCTAAAAACGCACTGACCACCCTGGCACTGGCTCAGGAAGAAAGCCTTGGCGATAAGAAGCCGGCTGATGACCTGCTGAATCTGGAAGGTCTTGATCGTGCGATTGCGTTCAAGCTGGCTGCCCGTGGTGTTTGTACGCTGGAAGATCTCGCTGAGCAAGGCGTTGATGACCTGGCTGATATCGAAGGTTTAACCGACGAGAAAGCCGGCGAGCTCATCATGGCCGCACGTAATATTTGCTGGTTCGGCGACGAAGCGTAATAAACTGTAGCAGGAAGGAACAGCATGACTGATGTAACTGTAAAATCGCTGGCTGCTGAGATTCAGACCTCCGTGGACCGCCTGGTACAGCAATTTGCTGATGCAGGGATCCCGAAGTCCGCTGATGACTCGGTGACCGCGCAAGAAAAACAAACCTTGTTAACGCACCTGAACCGTGAACACGGCTCTACGCCTGACAAGTTAACGCTGCAGCGCAAAACGCGTAGCACGTTAAACATCCCTGGTACCGGTGGCAAAAGCAAATCGGTACAAATTGAAGTCCGCAAGACGCGCACCTTTGTAAAACGTGATCCGCAAGAGGCAGAACGCCTTGCCGCGGAAGAGCAGGCACAGCGTGAAGCGGAAGAACAAGCTCAGCGTGAGGCGGAAGCAGCCGCTAAACGTGAAGCAGAATTAAAAGCTGAACGTGAGGCCGCAGAAAAAGCGAAACGCGACGCAAGTGATAAAGTGAAGCGTGACGCTGCGGAAAAAGACAAAGTGAGCAATCAACAGACAGACGAAATGACCAAAACCGCCCAGGCTGAAAAAGCCCGCCGTGAAAATGAAGCTGCCGAGCTGAAGCGTAAAGCGGAAGAAGAAGCCCGCCGTAAGCTGGAAGAAGAAGCTCGCCGCGTCGCCGAAGAAGCGCGTCGCATGGCAGAAGAAAATGAAAAGAACGGTGTTGATACCGCTGAGCAGTCTGAAGACACCAGCGACTATCACGTGACCACTTCTCAGCACGCACGTCAGGCTGAAGATGATAATGACCGTGAAGTAGAAGGCGGCCGTGGCCGTGGTCGTAATGCAAAAGCAGCGCGTCCGGCGAAAAAAGGTAACAAGCACGCGGAATCCAAAGCTGACCGTGAAGAAGCACGTGCGGCTGTTCGCGGTGGTAAAGGCGGCAAGCGTAAAGGTTCCGCTCTGCAGCAGGGCTTCCAGAAGCCTGCTCAGGCCGTTAACCGTGACGTTGTGATCGGCGAAACCATTACCGTTGGCGAACTGGCGAACAAGATGGCGGTTAAAGGCTCTCAGGTCATCAAAGCAATGATGAAGCTGGGCGCGATGGCAACCATCAACCAGGTGATCGATCAGGAAACTGCGCAGCTGGTTGCGGAAGAGATGGGCCACAAAGTCATCCTGCGTCGTGAAAACGAGCTGGAAGAAGCAGTAATGAGCGACCGTGACACAGGTGCTGCGGCAGAACCGCGCGCACCGGTAGTGACCATCATGGGTCACGTTGACCACGGTAAAACCTCGCTGCTTGACTACATTCGCTCTACCAAGGTTGCCTCTGGCGAAGCGGGTGGTATTACTCAGCACATCGGTGCATACCACGTAGAAACTGACAACGGTATGATCACCTTCCTGGATACCCCAGGCCACGCCGCGTTTACCTCCATGCGTGCTCGTGGTGCTCAGGCGACGGATATCGTTGTTCTGGTTGTTGCTGCAGACGACGGCGTCATGCCGCAGACCATCGAAGCTATCCAGCACGCGAAAGCAGCGGGTGTGCCGGTTGTGGTTGCAGTGAACAAGATCGATAAGCCAGAAGCGGATCCCGATCGTGTTAAAAACGAACTTTCCCAGTACGGTATCCTGCCGGAAGAGTGGGGCGGCGAAAGCCAGTTCGTACACGTGTCTGCGAAAGCGGGTACCGGTATCGACGAACTGCTGGACGCGATCCTGCTGCAGGCCGAAGTTCTGGAGCTGAAAGCTATCCGTAACGGTATGGCGAGCGGTGCGGTTATCGAATCCTTCCTGGATAAAGGACGTGGCCCTGTTGCTACCGTTCTGGTTCGTGAAGGTACGCTGCATAAAGGCGATATCGTTCTGTGCGGTTTCGAATACGGTCGCGTTCGTGCGATGCGTAACGAACTGGGTCAGGAAGTGCTGGAAGCAGGTCCGTCCATTCCAGTGGAAATCCTGGGTCTGTCCGGTGTTCCGGCTGCTGGTGACGAAGTGACCGTTGTGCGTGACGAGAAGAAAGCGCGTGAAGTGGCACTGTATCGTCAGGGCAAATTCCGTGAAGTTAAACTGGCTCGTCAGCAGAAATCTAAACTCGAGAACATGTTTGCCAACATGACCGATGGCGAAGTTCACGAAGTGAACATCGTTCTGAAAGCCGACGTTCAGGGTTCTGTGGAAGCGATCTCCGACTCCTTGCTGAAACTGTCTACCGACGAAGTGAAAGTGAAGATCATCGGTTCTGGCGTAGGTGGTATCACCGAAACCGACGCGACCCTGGCTGCTGCCTCCAACGCTATCCTGGTTGGCTTCAACGTTCGTGCGGATGCCTCTGCGCGTAAAGTCATTGAATCCGAAAGCCTGGATCTGCGTTACTACTCCGTCATCTATAACCTGATCGACGAAGTGAAAGCAGCGATGAGCGGTATGCTGTCTCCTGAGCTGAAACAGCAGATCATCGGTCTGGCTGAAGTACGTGACGTGTTCAAATCACCGAAATTCGGTGCGATCGCGGGCTGTATGGTTACCGAAGGTAACATCAAGCGTCACAACCCAATCCGCGTACTGCGTGACAACGTGGTTATCTACGAAGGCGAGCTGGAATCCCTGCGCCGCTTCAAAGATGACGTTAACGAAGTCCGTAACGGCATGGAATGTGGTATCGGCGTGAAGAACTACAACGACGTTCGCGTTGGCGATATGATCGAAGTGTTCGAGATCATCGAAATTCAGCGTACCATCGCTTAATTTCCGATTGTAAGCCGGGATCGCCTCGCGCCACCCGGCAATAATTTCAAAAAGGGGCTTTAGCCCCTTTTTTGTCTGGAGAATTTATTATGGCGAAAGAATTTGGTCGCCCTCAGCGCGTAGCGCAGGAAATGCAGAAAGAGATCGCACTCATTCTGCAACGTGAAATCAAAGACCCGCGCGTCGGCATGATGACCACCGTTTCCGGTGTGGAAATGTCCCGCGACCTGGCCTATGCAAAAGTGTTCGTCACCTTCCTGAACGATCAGGACGAAGCCGCAGTGAAAAACGGCATTAAAGCGCTGCAGGAAGCCTCTGGTTTCATCCGCTCTCTGCTCGGCAAAGCGATGCGCCTGCGTATCGTGCCTGAACTGACCTTCTTCTACGACAACTCGCTGGTCGAGGGTATGCGTATGTCTAACCTGGTGACCAGCGTGGTGAAACATGACGATGAGCGTCGTGTTAACCCGGCGGACGACAGCAAGGAGGACTGATGAGTCGTCCTCGTCGTCGTGGTCGCGACGTGCATGGTGTGCTGCTGCTGGATAAACCCCAGGGCGCTTCCAGCAACGACGTGCTGCAGAAAGTTAAGCGTATTTATAACGCCAACCGTGCGGGCCACACCGGCGCGCTCGATCCGCTGGCAACCGGCATGCTGCCGGTCTGTCTGGGAGAGGCGACAAAATTTTCCCAGTACCTGCTCGACTCCGATAAGCGTTACCGCGTTATCGCTAAGCTGGGCCAGCGCACGGATACCTCCGACGCGGATGGCCAGGTCGTGGAAGAGCGTCCGGTGACCTTCAGCGCGGAGCAGCTTGATGCGGCGCTGGAGAGCTTCCGTGGGGAGACGATGCAGGTGCCGTCGATGTATTCGGCGCTGAAGTATCAGGGCAAAAAACTCTACGAATACGCGCGCCAGGGCATTGACGTCCCGCGTGAAGCCCGTCCGATTACCGTGTATGAGCTGCTCTTTATTCGCCACGAAGGCGATGAGCTGGAGCTGGAAGTGCACTGCTCGAAAGGGACTTATATTCGCACCATCATTGATGACCTCGGTGAAAAGCTGGGCTGCGGCGCGCATGTGATTTACCTGCGTCGTCTGGCGGTGAGCAAGTACCCGGTGGAGCGGATGGTGACCCTGGAACATTTGCGCGAGCTGGTTGATCAGGCTGAAGCGCAGGGGATCGCGCCGGCAGATTTGCTGGATCCGTTGCTGATGCCGATGGACAGTCCGGCTGCGGACTTCCCGGTTGTTAATCTTCCTTTAACATCGTCCGTTTACTTTAAGAACGGCAACCCGGTTCGTACGGCGGAAGCGCCGCTGGAAGGCCTGGTACGCGTGACCGAAGGTGACGAAGGGAAATTCATCGGCATGGGCGAAATGGATGGCGAAGGGCGCGTTGCGCCGCGTCGTCTGGTCGTCGAATATCCGGTCGACGCGTGACGGTGATAACGGCTCACCTTGCGATAAGCAGGGGAGACGAGTAGAATATCGCCGCTTAACGCCTGGTAAATTGTTTAACAATCTGCGGGGCGTACATGGGATTGCTGAATTAGAGATCGGCATCCTTACATTCTTTATACTTTGGAGTTTGAAAATGTCTCTAAGCGTTGAAGCTAAAGCTAAAATCGTTTCTGAGTTTGGTCGTGGTACTAACGACAGCGGTTCTACCGAAGTTCAGGTTGCACTGCTGACTGCACAGATTAACCACCTGCAGGGTCACTTTGCAGAGCACAAAAAAGATCACCACAGCCGTCGTGGTCTGCTGCGTATGGTTTCTCAGCGTCGTAAACTGCTCGACTACCTGAAACGTAAAGATGTTGCACGCTACACCGCGCTGATCGAGCGTCTGGGTCTGCGTCGCTAAGTCTTGCGAGTTTCAGAAAAGGGGGCCTGATGGCCCCTTTTTTCAAGCAGACGGCAGCAATTCACTGGAAACTATTGTATTGTTGCTATAAATGATCTTCATTGCAGAGGTTCGCGCGGCTAATGAGAGGCTTCACCCAGGGGGGTGTTGGTTGTCATTAGTCGCGAGGATGCGAAGAAGGTCGGGTCAAATCGACAGCACACCGGTGGTGTGCTGTCAAACATTTAAGAAAGGACAGAACTTTGCTGAATCCGATCGTTCGTAAATTCCAGTATGGTCAACATACCGTCACGCTGGAAACCGGCATGATGGCACGTCAGGCGACTGCTGCCGTTATGGTAAGCATGGATGACACTGCGGTATTCGTTACCGTTGTGGGCCAGAAAAAAGCTAAACCAGGTCAGGACTTCTTCCCGCTGACCGTTAACTACCAGGAGCGTACCTACGCTGCCGGTAAAATCCCGGGTGGCTTCTTCCGTCGTGAAGGCCGTCCAAGCGAAGGCGAAACCCTGATCGCGCGTCTGATTGACCGCCCGGTTCGTCCGCTGTTCCCGGAAGGCTTCGTTAACGAAGTACAGGTTATCGCGACCGTTGTTTCCGTTAACCCACAGGTTAACCCGGACATCGTGGCGATGATCGGTGCGTCCGCTGCCCTGTCACTGTCTGGTATTCCATTCAATGGCCCAATCGGTGCCGCGCGCGTCGGTTACATCAACGACCAGTACGTGCTGAACCCAACTCAGGAAGAGCTGAAAGAAAGTAAGCTGGACCTGGTGGTTGCGGGTACCGAAGCCGCTGTGCTGATGGTTGAATCCGAAGCTGAACTGCTGAGCGAAGACCAGATGCTGGGCGCTGTGGTCTTCGGCCATGACCAGCAGCAGGTTGTTATCCAGAACATCAACGACCTGGTGAAAGAAGCCGGTAAACCACGTTGGGACTGGCAGCCAGAAGCGGCCAACGACGCGCTGAACGCACGCGTTGCAGCTCTGGCAGAATCTCGTCTGAGCGATGCGTACCGCATCACCGACAAACAGGAGCGTTACGCTCAGGTTGATGTGATCAAATCTGAAGTAACCGCGACCCTGGTTGCCGAAGACGAAACGCTGGACGCTAACGAAATTGGCGAAATCCTGCACGCCATTGAGAAAAACGTTGTTCGTAGCCGCGTGCTGGCTGGCGAGCCGCGTATCGATGGCCGTGAAAAAGACATGATCCGTGGTTTGGATGTGCGTACTGGCGTGCTGCCACGTACTCACGGTTCTGCGCTGTTCACCCGTGGTGAAACGCAGGCGCTGGTTACCGCGACCCTGGGTACAGCCCGTGACGCGCAGATCATCGACGAACTGATGGGCGAGCGCACTGACAGCTTCCTGTTCCACTACAACTTCCCTCCGTACTCCGTAGGTGAAACCGGCATGGTTGGCTCACCGAAGCGTCGTGAAATTGGTCACGGTCGTCTGGCGAAGCGCGGCGTGCTGGCAGTGATGCCAGAAGCAGACAAATTCCCGTACACCGTACGTGTAGTGTCTGAAATCACCGAATCCAACGGTTCCTCTTCCATGGCTTCCGTGTGTGGTGCCTCTCTGGCGCTGATGGATGCAGGCGTGCCAATCAAAGCCGCCGTTGCGGGTATCGCAATGGGCCTGGTGAAAGAAGGCGACAACTATGTTGTTCTGTCTGACATTCTGGGCGACGAAGACCACCTGGGCGATATGGACTTCAAAGTAGCGGGTTCCCGCGACGGTATCTCTGCGCTGCAGATGGATATCAAAATTGAAGGTATCACCAAAGAGATCATGCAGGTTGCGCTGAACCAGGCTAAGGGTGCACGTCTGCACATCCTGGGCGTGATGGAACAGGCTATCAACGCGCCACGCGGTGATATCTCTGAATTCGCACCGCGTATTCACACCATCAAGATCAATCCAGACAAGATCAAAGATGTTATCGGTAAGGGCGGTTCCGTAATCCGTGCGCTGACCGAAGAGACCGGCACCACCATCGAAATCGAAGATGACGGTACCGTGAAGATCGCAGCAACCGACGGCGAGAAAGCGAAATTCGCGATCCGTCGCATCGAAGAAATCACTGCAGAAATCGAAGTGGGCCGCGTGTATGCAGGTAAAGTGACCCGTATCGTTGACTTTGGTGCGTTCGTTGCCATCGGCGGCGGTAAAGAAGGTCTGGTTCACATCTCTCAGATCGCTGACAAGCGCGTTGAGAAAGTGACCGATTACCTGCAGATGGGTCAGGAAGTGCCGGTTAAAGTTCTGGAAGTCGATCGCCAGGGCCGTATCCGTCTGAGCATTAAAGAAGCAACCGAGCAGTCTCAGCCAGCTGCTGCGCCAGAAGCACAGGCAGCAGAACAGCAAGGCGAGTAAGTTGCCATTTGCCCTCCGCTTTGCGGAGGGCCTATTATCAGGCAGGACGCCTTGTTAAGCCGCCGGGGGACAGGACGTTCATCCAATAGTTGTCTTCGGGAGTGGGAAATGAAGCCTTTTTTGCGCTGGTGTTTCGTTGCGACAGCTTTAACGCTGGCAGGATGCAGCAACTCTGCCTGGCGTAAGAGCGAAGTCCTCGCAGTGCCATTGCAACCGACTTTGCAGCAGGAAGTGATCCTGGCACGCATGGAACAAATACTTGCCAGTCGGGCTTTAACCGATGACGAACGCGCACAGCTTTTATATGAGCGCGGAGTGTTGTATGATAGTCTCGGTCTGAGGGCATTGGCGCGAAATGATTTTTCACAAGCGCTGGCTATCCGACCTGATATGCCTGAAGTATTCAATTACTTAGGCATTTATTTAACGCAGGCAGGCAATTTTGATGCTGCCTATGAAGCGTTTGATTCTGTACTTGAGCTTGATCCAACTTACAACTACGCGCACTTGAATCGCGGTATCGCATTGTATTACGGCGGTCGTGACAAGTTAGCGCAAGATGATCTGCTGGCGTTTTATCAAGACGATCCTAATGATCCTTTCCGTAGCCTGTGGCTTTACATCGTTGAGCGGAAGCTCGATGAGAAGCAGGCAAAAGAAGCACTGAAACAGCGCTTCGATAAATCGGACAAGGAACAGTGGGGATGGAACATTGTCGAGTTCTACCTGGGCAACATTAGCGAAGCAACGCTGATGGAACGCCTCAAGGCGGACGCAACGGATAACACCTCGCTCGCTGAGCATCTCAGTGAAACCAACTTCTATTTAGGTAAGTACTACCTAAGTCTGGGGGATAAGGACAGCGCTACGGCACTGTTCAAATTAGCGGTTGCTAACAACGTACACAACTTCGTTGAGCACCGTTATGCATTGTTGGAATTATCGCTCTTGGGCCAGGAGCAAGACGACCTGGCAGAATCGGACCAGCAATAGCTGACGACATAAACATCAGCCCGTAATCTTTTGATTGCCATCACCTTAACTGGTGAGGGCGTTGTTGTTCGTCAATACACCTACTTTGAGCCGGTTCACACTTTTCAATGAAAATTGCTAATCATTTTCACGATGAGCTAAGTAGACTGGCCGCCATTGACATTGAGGCACTCGTACTACATGGCTGAATTCGAAACCACTTTTGCAGATCTGGGCCTGAAGGCTCCTATCCTTGAAGCCCTTAACGATCTGGGTTACGAAAAACCATCTCCGATCCAGGCTGAGTGTATCCCACACCTGCTTTCTGGTCGTGACGTGCTGGGCATGGCCCAGACTGGTAGCGGTAAAACTGCAGCGTTCTCGCTGCCGCTGCTGAACAACATTGATCCGGACCTGCGTGCACCGCAGATCCTCGTTCTGGCTCCAACCCGTGAACTGGCTGTTCAGGTTGCAGAAGCCATGACGGAATTCTCTAAACATATGCGCGGCGTAAACGTGGTTGCCCTGTACGGCGGCCAGCGTTATGACGTGCAGTTACGCGCCCTGCGCCAGGGCCCACAGATTGTTGTCGGTACGCCGGGCCGTCTGCTGGATCACCTGAAGCGCGGTACCCTGGACCTCTCTAAACTGAGCGGTCTGGTACTGGATGAAGCAGATGAAATGCTGCGTATGGGCTTCATCGAAGACGTTGAAACCATCATGGCGCAGATCCCGGACGGTCATCAGACCGCGCTGTTCTCTGCCACCATGCCGGAAGCGATTCGTCGTATCACCAAACGCTTCATGAAAGAACCTCAGGAAGTGCGTATTCAGTCCAGCGTAACCACTCGCCCGGATATCAGCCAGAGCTACTGGTCTGTATACGGCATGCGTAAAAACGAAGCGCTGGTACGTTTCCTGGAAGCGGAAGATTTTGATGCGGCGATTATCTTCGTTCGTACCAAAAATGCGACCCTGGAAGTGGCTGAAGCCCTGGAGCGTAGCGGCTACAACAGCGCAGCGCTGAACGGCGACATGAACCAGGCCCTGCGTGAGCAGACTCTGGAGCGTCTGAAAGACGGTCGTCTGGATATCCTGATTGCAACCGACGTGGCAGCACGTGGTCTGGACGTTGAGCGTATCAGCCTGGTTGTTAACTACGACATCCCGATGGATTCCGAGTCTTACGTTCACCGTATCGGCCGTACCGGTCGTGCGGGTCGTGCTGGCCGTGCGCTGCTGTTCGTTGAGAACCGCGAGCGTCGTCTGCTGCGTAACATCGAACGCACCATGAAGCTGACCATTCCAGAAGCGGACCTGCCAAACGCAGAGCTGCTGGGCAAACGCCGTCTGGAAAAATTCGCCGCCAAAGTACAGCAGCAGCTGGAAAGCAGCGATCTGGATCAGTACCGTGCGCTGCTGTCGCAGATTCAGCCTGTTGCTGAAGGCGAAGAGCTGGACATGGAAACCCTGGCTGCAGCACTGCTGAAAATGGCTCAGGGCGAACGTAGCCTGATCGTGCCACCAGATGCACCGATGCGTCCTAAGCGTGAATTCCGTGACCGTGACGACCGCTTCGAACGTCGTGGCGATCGTAACGATCGTGGCCCACGTGGTGACCGTCCAGAGCGTGGTGGTGAAGACCGTCCTCGTCGCGAACGTCGCGACGCAGGCGATATGGAACTGTACCGCATTGAAGTGGGCCGTGATGATGGCGTTGAAGTTCGTCACATCGTTGGCGCTATCGCTAACGAAGGCGACATCAGCAGCCGTTACATTGGTAACATCAAGCTGTTCGCCTCCCACTCTACCATCGAGCTGCCGAAAGGCATGCCGGGTGAAGTACTGCAGCACTTTACGCGTACCCGCATCCTGAACAAGCCGATGAACATGCAGCTGCTGGGCGATGCACAGCCACGCCCTGACCGTGGCGGCGAACGTCGTGGCGGTGGTCGCGGTTTCGGCGGCGAGCGTCGTGAAGGCGGTCGCAGCGAAGGTCGCGGTGGTGAAGGTCGTCGTTTCTCCGGCGAGCGCCGTGAAAGCCGTGGCCCGCGTCGTGAAGAAGGCACCAGCCGTCGTCGTTTCGGTGACGCGTAAGCCTTACGCTTCTGACGTAAAGTAAAATATACAGCCCCGATACATGCTATCGGGGCTTTTTTTATTCCCTTTGTACTCTTGTACTGGTACAGTGCGTCACATTAAAATGCAGAACCGCATGATTGACTGGAGAAAAGGCTGTATGGCGACACTAACCACCACCCAAACGTCACCTTCGCTGCTTGGCGGCGTGGTGATCATCGGCGGAACCATTATAGGTGCCGGGATGTTCTCCCTGCCCGTGGTCATGTCCGGTGCGTGGTTCTTCTGGTCGCTGGCCGCGCTGGTCTTTACCTGGTTCTGTATGCTCCATTCCGGACTAATGATCCTCGAAGCCAACCTGAACTACCGCATTGGCGCGAGCTTCGACACCATCACCAAAGACCTGCTGGGCAAAGGCTGGAACCTGGTGAACGGGCTGTCCATCGCGTTTGTGCTCTATATCCTGACCTACGCGTATATCTCGGCAAGCGGTTCGATTCTGCATCACACCTTCTCGGAGATGTCGCTGAACGTACCGGCGCGTCTGGCCGGGCTGTGCTTTGCGCTGGGCGTGGCGTTTATCGTCTGGATGAGTACCAAAGCGGTGAGCCGGATGACGGCGATCGTGCTGGGCGCGAAGGTCATCACCTTCTTCCTGACCTTCGGCAGCCTGCTGGGGCACGTGACGCCTGCCACGCTGTTTAACGTTGCCGAAGTAAATACCTCCTATACGCCGTACCTGCTGATGACCCTGCCGTTCTGCCTGGCGTCGTTTGGCTACCACGGTAACGTGCCGAGCCTGATGAAGTACTACGGCAAAGATCCGCGCACGATTGTGAAGTGTCTGGTCTACGGCACGCTGCTGGCGCTGGCGCTGTACGTCATCTGGCTGCTCGGGACGATGGGCAATATCCCGCGCCCGGAGTTTATCGGTATTGCGCAGAAGGGCGGTAACATTGATGTGCTGGTGCAGGCCCTGAGCGGCGTGCTGAACAGCCGCAGCCTGGATTTGCTGCTGGTGATCTTCTCTAACTTCGCGGTGGCGAGCTCTTTCCTCGGCGTGACGCTGGGCCTGTTTGACTACCTGGCGGATCTGTTTGGCTTTGATGACTCTGCGATGGGCCGCTTCAAAACCGCGCTGCTGACCTTCCTGCCGCCGATTGTGGGCGGCCTGCTGTGGCCGAACGGCTTTCTGTACGCCATTGGCTATGCCGGTCTGGCGGCGACCATCTGGGCGGCAATTGTGCCGGCGCTGTTGGCCCGCAAATCACGTAAACGCTTCGGCAGCCCGAAATTCCGCGTCTGGGGCGGCAAGCCGATGATTGCGCTGATCCTGGTGTTTGGCGCGGGCAATGCCCTGGTACATGTGCTGTCGAGTTTTAATCTGTTGCCGGTGTACCAGTAAACATTTTGTGCCGGATGGCGGCTACGCCTTATCCGGCCTACGCGTCCCCGTAGGCCAGGTAAGCGAAGCGCCACCTGGCAAAAAGGCTACCCCACCAGCTCCTCTTTCACCTGCATGGCCAAATCAAACGAATGCAAACGTGCCTGGTGATCGAAAATCTGGCCGTTAACCATAATTTCATCCGCCTGCGTTTCGCGCAGCACCGCCTCCAGCCCGTGACGCACTTTCGCTTTATCGCCTACCAGCGACATGCTCAGTGCCTGCTGTACGCCATACTGCTCTGAAGCAGACCACAGCTGATGCATATTCTCCACCGGCGGCGGAAGCTGGCCCGTCTCACCGCGACGCAGCTTCACAAACGCCTGCTGCATGGAGGTGAAGAGGAATTCCGCGTCGCGATTGCTGTCGGCGGCAATAATGTTGATACAGACCATCGCGTACGGTTTCTCCAGACGCTCGGACGGTTTGAAGTGCGTGCGGTAGAGATGCAGCGCCTGATGCAGCATATCCGGTGCGAAATGGGAGGCAAACGCAAACGGCAGCCCCAGCTGGGCGGCAAGCTGCGCGCTGTAGAGGCTTGAGCCCAGCAGCCATACCGGGATCTTCTCGCCGTAACCCGGTACCGGGCGCACGTGCGGGTTCGGGTCACGCGCGTCGAACCAGTCCACCAGTTCGGCCACGTCGCGCGGGAAGTTGTCGATATCGCCGCTCATATGGCGGCGCAGGGCGCGCATGGTCGGCTGATCGCTACCCGGCGCACGGCCAATCCCTAAATCAATACGGCCCGGATAGAGGGTGTTCAGCGTGCCGAACTGCTCGGCGATCACCAGCGGGGCGTGGTTCGGCAGCATCACGCCGCCGGAGCCCAGGTGCAGCGTGGTGGTGTTTGCCGCCAAATAACCAATCAGTACCGAGGTAGCGGCGCTGGCAATGCCCACCATGTTGTGATGTTCGGCCAGCCAGTAGCGGTGATAGCCACGCTTTTCGGCCAGCTGAGCCAGATCCAGAGAGTGCGAAAAGGCTTCTCTTGCCGAGGAGCCTTGTGGGATCGGCGCCAGATCCAGCACCGAAAACGGAAGGGTTTTGTCAGTCATAACAGCTCACTTTGTCGACGGTGAATCTTTAATACTGCATTAAAAAATGATAACCGTTGTTAACAAAGTGAGCCTTTTTTAGGCCTGCAGTTCCAGCCCGGCCAGACGCTTCCAGTAGCCGTTACAGTCGCTGTTTGCCGTCAGCGGCAGCGGAGCAGCGCCGTTTTCGTTAGCGCGGAAGGCGTCCAGCATCGCGAACACGCCGGTATCCAGCGGCGACAGGCGCACCATATCGACCAGCCCGTCCATCGACGCCAGCTCGTTGCCGAGGTTATAGACATAGCCGCTCATGGTCTGAATACCGTTGAGAACAAACACCTGCTGATTCTCCTGGGACAGCATGCTGCGCCCGTTCGGATACTTAATACAGCAGGTTTCGCACTCGTCTTTCGGACGGTCTTCCGAGCGTGCGGTAAAGCAGCGGGCGGAATAGGCCAGCGGCAGATGCCCGTAGCTCAGCACCTCCACTTCAAACTTGTTGCGAATGCCCAGCTCTTCACACTGCGTGAGCAGGTTTGCCAGCCAGTCGCGGGAGAGTTCCACCGGCATGCACCAGCGCGTCATCCCCTGTTTGAGCAGCAGGCGCAGGGTCACCGCGTTGTAGCAGTTCAGGGCATGACCCGCGACAAACGGCAGCTTGCGCTCGGCACACATGTTCACCACGCCGAGATCGCTCGCTTCCAGCAGGAATTCGCCGTTCTCAACGTAGCGTTTCAACTCGCCCAGTTCAGAAGAGGCCTGCACCAGCGCGAGCGTGGAAAGCACCACCTGTTTGCCGCTTCCCGCCAGGCTTTTCGCCATCTCCAGCCAGTCGCCCACTTTCGTCGCCCGACGTTTGCTGCACACCGCTTCGCCGAGGTAAATCACATCGGCGCTGCTGGTGGCGGCCTGTTGGTAAAAATCTTCCAGCGTCTCTTTTGGCCAGTAGTAAAGCACCGGCCCTAATGAATATTTCATGATTTTCTCACTGCCATTTACGGTGATACGCGCCCAGCGTGGTTTGCGTGCCTTCGGACATCGATCCGAGCGTTTCCATCCAGGCCTGCTGCGGCGCGTAGTTCTGCGGGTCCGCCATGCAGCGGTCGATAGCCTGACGCCACACTTTCGCCACCTGGCTCACGTACGCCGGGCTGCGCTGGCGACCTTCAATTTTCACCGAGGCGATATTGGCCGCCAGCAGTTCCGGCAGCAGCTCCAGCGTGTTAAGGCTGGTGGGCTCTTCCAGCGCGTGGTAACGCTCGCCGTCGACCAGATAGCGGCCTTTACACAGGGTAGGATAACCGGCGTTTTCACCGTCCTGATAGCGGTCGATCAGCACCTCATTCAGGCGAGATTCCAGCCCCTGCGGCGTTTGCTGCCAGCGAACGAAGCGGGCAGGGGAGCAGGCCCCGACGGTATTCGGTGACTCGCCGGTCAAATAGGAGGAAAGATAGCAACGGCCTTCGGCCATAATGCACAGGCTACCAAAGGCAAAAACTTCCAGCGGCACTGGCGTGACGCGCGCGAGTTGCTTAACCTGATGAATAGAGAGTACGCGCGGCAGCACCACGCGGGCCACGTCAAAGTTTCGGTGATAAAAACGCACGGCCTCTTCGTTGGTGGCAGATGCCTGAACAGAGACGTGGCGCTCAATATGGGGATAGCGTTCTGCCGCATACTCAAGCATGGCGAGGTCGGCCAGAATCAGCGCATCGGCACCCAGCTGTGCCGCCATATCCACCGCGCGCTGCCAGCGGGCGTAGCCGTCAGGATGAGCAAAGGTATTGATGGCGATATGCAGCTTGCGGCGGTGCTGGTGAACGAAGTTAACGGCTTCCTGAAGCTTTTTCTCCGTAAAGTTGAGGCCAGCAAAATGGCGGGCATTGGTGTCATCTTTCAGCCCGATATAGACCGCATCGGCCCCATTTTCGATGGCCGCCTTAAGCGCCGGAAGGTTTCCGGCAGGGCAGAGCAGCTCCATAATTTATCCTGATGTTGTCGATCGCAAAAATGTTAACGAGCTGGGATTTTAATTAACCCATACGCGACAATTTTTGATTTAAGGCAGCTAATGGCGTATTGATGGCACCAATAATGAGGTTGTCCGGACGACGGTTTGTTGATTTACGCCGCTATGTTATGCGTCGGATATGGCAAAATAGCAGGACTATAGATATCAGGGAGTAAAGCTCGTGCTGGATAAACTGCGTTCACGTCTCGTACAATTTGGCCCATCAATGCTGAGCGTGCCGGTAAAGCTGGCGCCGTTCGCGCTTAAACGTCAGGTGCTGGAGCAGGTCCTGAGCTGGCAGTTCCGCCAGGCGCTGCAGGATGGCGAGCTGGAATTCCTGGAAGGCCGCTGGTTGAGCATTGAGGTACGTGACATCGGGCTGCGCTGGTTTACCTCCGTTGAGAATGACCAGCTGATCGTCCGCGAAACCGCCGAGGCGGACGTGAGCTTTAGCGCCAACGCCAGCGATCTGCTGATGATTGCCGCGCGCAAGCAGGATCCGGATACGCTCTTCTTCCAGCGCCGTCTGGTGATTGAAGGCGACACGGAGCTGGGCCTGTACGTTAAGAATTTAATGGATGCCATTGAGCTGGAGCAGATGCCGAAAGCGCTGCGCGTGATGTTAATGCAAATGGCAGATTTCGTTGAGGCCGGGCTGAAAACCCCGCCGGACAGTAAACACACTTCAGTAGGTGAGCCATGCTGATTCGAGTCGAAATTGGGATTGATGCACCGGGTATCGATGCGTTATTACGCCGCGCTTTTGAGAGCGATGCGGAAGCCCAACTGGTCCACGATCTCCGTGAAGACGGCCTGATCACGCTGGGGCTGGTTGCCACCGATGATGAAGGTCAGGTGGTGGGCTATGTTGCCTTCAGTCCGGTCATCGTTCAGGGCGAAGAGCTGCAGTGGGTCGGTATGGCACCGCTGGCGGTGGATGAAAACTATCGCGGGCAGGGGCTGGCGCGCCAGCTGGTCTATGAAGGGCTGGATTCGCTCAATGAGTTCGGTTATGCGGCCGTTGTAACGCTGGGCGATCCGGCATTCTATGGCCGTTTGGGCTTCGAGCAGGCCGCGCATTACGATCTGCGCTGCCGCTGGCCGGGTACGGAATCCGCTTTCCAGGTGCACCGTCTGGCGGACGACGCGCTCAACGGCGTCAATGGTCTGGTCGAATACCACGACCATTTCAATCGCTTTTAATCAGGCTCTCGCGTAGTGCCTCAAAGGAGCCGTCTCCGGTCACGAGGCGCTCTTTCTGGCGCTTCGTCAGCTGTTTGATGCGGTATTCCAGCCTGAGCGCCAGCGATCGGTCACCGACGGGCGCCGAAAAGGCGAGCTGTAATTCTCCTTTCCCCCGCAGCGCTTTTGCCCCTTTCCCCGTTTGATGTTGTAAAAAACGCCGCGCCACATCGGTGGTGATCCCGGTGTAGAGTGCGTTATCAGCGGTTCGGACAAGATAGAGAAACCAGCACACGGTAAACAGATTCAGTATGTTAAGGTGAACGCACCATAGCATGAGAGAGAACGAAAATGGAAACACTGGCCGCCATTAACCGCTGGCTGGCGAAGCAGCACGTCGTCACCTGGTGCGTCTACAGCGAGGGTGAGATGTGGTGCGCAAACGCGTTTTACTATTACGATCCGGAGCGCGTCGCATTTTACGTCATGAGCGAAGACAAAACGCGTCATGCGCAGATGACTGGCCAGCAGGCAAAAGTCGCGGGCACGGTAAATGGCCAGCCGAAGACAGTCGCGCTGATCCGTGGGGTACAGTTTAAGGGGGAAATCCGTCGACTGGACGGAGAAGAGAGCGACGCGCGTCGTAAGCACTACACGCGCCGCTTTCCGGTCGCCGCTGCGCTAAAAGCCCCGGTGTGGGAAATCCGCCTCGATGAGCTGAAATTTACCGACAACACCCTGGGCTTTGGCAAGAAGCTGCACTGGTTACGCGCCGAGCAGGCGTAGCGCTTCGCGGTTAAACGCCGGGAGATCGTCCGGGGTCCGGCTGGTGATCAGCTGGTCTTTGTCGTTGACCACCTCCTGATCGTAAAACTCGGCGCCCGCATTTTTCAGATCGATAACGATCGGTTTCACCGCCGTGAGCTTACGCCCGCGTACAACCTCCGCGCTGATGAGCAGCTGCGGCCCGTGACAGATGGCAAAGACCGGTTTGCCGGTAGAGACAAAGTCCCGGGTGAAGGTCACGAAGCGCTCGTCTCCGCGCAGGGAATCCGGTGAATGGCCGCCGGGTAAAAGCAGGGCGTCAAAATCTGAGGGGCTCACGTTATCGATAGTCTCGTCGATGGTCACGCTGGCCTCGCCCTTATGGCCTTTCACCGTTTTGCCCGCCTCTTTCTCGATGGTGATGACCTCATGCCCCGCCTTGCGGAACGCCTCTGCAGGAGAGGTGAATTCTGAATCTTCAAACTCGTCGGTAATCAAGACTGCGATTTTCTTGCCCATGCTTCCTCCGTTGTTTTGGCTTCAGACTGATTTTTCTCCGCTTGTGGTAAATACTTACCTGTAACAGACTTCTAAGTGTGGTCGACGACGCTGAGTTCGCAAACGGACAATTCTGTAAAGGGGATACGATGAGTCAGGTACTGATTACCGGGGCTACCGGGCTAGTGGGCGATCATCTGCTGCGGCTGCTGATCCAGGATCGCCGCGTGAACTACATCGCCGCCCCGACGCGTCGACCGCTGGCGGACATCTCCGGCGTCTTTAATCCGCACGATCCCCAGCTGACGGATGCGCTGGCGCAGGTCCAGGACCCGATTGATATCGCCTTTTGCTGTCTGGGCACCACGCGGCGGGAGGCGGGGAGCAAAGAGGCATTTATCCACGCCGACTATACGCTGGTGGTGGACACCGCGCTTACGGCGAAAAAGCTGGGAGCCAGACATTTTCTGGTGGTCAGCGCGCTGGGCGCCAGTGCCGGATCGCCTTTCTTCTACAACAAGGTGAAGGGCAAGATGGAGGATGCGCTGATTGCGCAGAAATGGGAGCAGCTGACGATTGTGCGCCCCTCAATGCTGATCGGCCACCGGGACGAGCGCCGCTTTAACGAGTCGATATTTGCCCCGCTGTTTCGGATCCTGCCCGGCAACTGGAAATCTATCGAGGCGCGGGACGTCGCGCGTGCGATGTTAAAAGAGGGACTGGCTTCGTCGAAAGCGGGCGTAAACATTATCCCTTCGGCAAAACTGCGTGAAATCGCGCAGGGCGAGGCGTAAACTCCCCCGGCTAATTACTCATACTCTCCGGGGAATGCTATGACTGGTCAGTCTTCATCTCAGGCGGCAACACCTGTTCAATGGTGGAAGCCCGCACTCTTCTTTCTCGTGGTCATCGTTGGCCTTTGGTACGTGAAATGGCAGCCGTACTACGGCAAAGCCTTCACCGCCGCCGAAACGCACAGCATCGGTAAATCTATTCTCGCTCAGGCGGATGCCAGCCCGCTTCAGGCGGCGTGGGACTATGCCATGGTCTACTTCCTTGCCGTCTGGAAGGCTGCCGTCCTGGGCGTGATCCTGGGCTCACTGATTCAGGTGCTGATCCCGCGCAACTGGCTGGTGAAAACCCTCGGACAGCCGCGCTTTCAGGGTACGCTGCTGGGAACGATCTTCTCCCTGCCGGGCATGATGTGCTCCTGTTGTGCTGCGCCCGTGGCGGCAGGGATGCGCCGCCAGCGCGTGTCGATGGGCGGCGCGCTGGCGTTCTGGATGGGCAACCCGCTGCTCAACCCGGCGACGCTGGTGTTTATGGGCTTTGTGCTCGGCTGGCATTTTGCCGCTATCCGTCTGGTTGCCGGGCTGCTAACGGTGCTGGTGGTGGCGACGCTGGTGCAGAATCTTGTGAAGGATAAGGCGCCAGAGTCCGCGTCTGTTGAGCTGGACGTCAGCGAGCCGCAGGGCGGGTTCTTTGCGCGCTGGGGCAGGGCGCTATGGCAGCTTTTCTGGAGCACCATCCCGGTCTATATCCTGGCGGTGCTGGTTCTCGGGGCGGCGCGCGTCTGGCTCTTCCCGCATGCGGATGGCGCTATCGACAACACGCTGTTGTGGGTCATTGCGATGGCCGTTGCAGGCTGCCTGTTTGTGATCCCTACCGCCGCAGAAATTCCTATTGTTCAGACCATGATGCTGGCCGGCATGGGCACCGCACCGGCACTGGCATTGCTCATCACGTTACCGGCCATCAGCCTGCCGTCGCTGATTATGCTGCGTAAGTCATTCCCGGCGAAAGCGCTGCGGCTCACCGCGGGGCTGGTGGCGTTGAGCGGGGTGATGGTGGGAAGTATTGCGCTTCTGTGAAAAACGCCCGGTGGCGCTACGCTTACCGGGCCTACAAAAAAATCCCCTCACTTGAGGGGATTTTTTTATTTAATGTAAGTAAACGCGGTGGTGACGTGCTTCACGCCGCTCACCCGGCTGGCGATATCGGCCGCCGCTTTCCCTTCACGTTCGGTCACCAGACCCAGCAGGAACACTTCACCGTTTTCCGTTGTCACCTTCACGTTGGAAGATTTCACCTGGTCCGAGCCCAGCAGCTGGGAACGTACTTTGGTGGTGATCCAGGTATCGGAAGAGGCATCACCCAGGCCAATTGGCTTGCCCTGACGCACTTCGTTAAACACCTCTGTGGTCCCTTCAACGCCCATCGCAATCTGTTTCGCACGCGAGGCGAGCTCCATATTCGGCGCCTGGCCTGCCAGCAGCACTTTGCCCTGATAAGCCGTCACGTTGATACGCGCCTCTTTCTTGATCTGTTCGTCTTTCGACAGCGCACTGTTGACGCGCAGCTCCAGCGTACCGTCATCCACCTGTGTTCCCACAGTGCGCGGATCGGTTGCCGCTTTGGTGCCTACTGCGGCGGTACCCACAACGGCCGCAGCGATACATCCCTGAAGCAGTAATGCAGACATAAGGACTGCGAGGGTCGATAAAGCCTTCATAAGAACTCCTTAATCATCCTGGTGAGGGAAAAGCGTGTTATCGATCAAGTCACATAAGCAGTTCACCGTGAGCATATGCATTTCCTGAATACGCGCGCTCCGGTGAGACGGAATGCGGATTTCCACATCCTGCGGCCCAAGCAGACCCGCCAGCTCACCCCCGTCATAGCCGGTTAAGGCCACGATAGTCATGTCGCGGGTGACGGCGGCTTCAACAGCTTTGACAATATCCCGGCTATTGCCGCGCGTGGAGATAGCCAGCAGCACATCTCCGGCATGACCCAGGGCTCGCACCTGCTTTGCGTAAATTTCGTCATGCAGACGATCGTTAGCAATCGCCGTTAAGACCACATTATCGGTATTAAGTGCAATGGCAGGTAAACTGGGGCGTTCTGTTTCAAAACGATTGATCATGCTGGCAGCAAAATGCTGTGCGTTGGCGGCTGACGTGCCGTTGCCACAACAGAGGATTTTGTTGCCGTTTAGCAGGGATTGCACCAGCGTCATTGCGGCACGCGAGATAGCATCCGGAAGGGCTTCCGCCGCGGCAATCTGAGTCTGGATGCTTTCTGTGAAGCACACTTTAATTCTTTCGAGCACGTTATCCCTTTTAAATCTTAATTATGCGTCTTCGCCAAAAGCGTTTTTAAGCCATTCGATCTCATTTCCGGTGAAGGCTATCACATCGAACCGGCAATCCACAGTATCAAAACTCCCATTATGGCGGGCAAGCCACAAGTGGGCAGTCTGTAATAATTTATGTTGTTTGGCGAGCGTCACGCTGGCGGCAGCACCGCCAAAACGGGAGGACTGTCGAAAGCGCACTTCAACAAACACAATGACCTGACCGTCTTTCATGATCAGGTCGATTTCGCCACCACGCCCACGGACGTTGGCGGCGATAAAACGCAGTCCTTTGCCTTCAAGCCAGCGACGCGCCTTTAACTCCCACGCATCGCCGGTTTGTTTGCGGCTTAACTGGCCGGGACGATCTGCCCCTGCTGGTATTTGAGCCATGATAACTTCCTGTTAATCACACAATCCTGGGTCGCGGTCAGATCGCCGGTGTTGCCGTTAAGCTCGAAGCCCGGCACCTGACGCATCTGGGTAAAGTGGTTCGCCAGCGCCCACGCATCAACCCCCATCGCATACAGACGCGCCAGAGAGTAATCGTTACGCACCGCGCTCAGCGCCTGCTGCATCAGGGATGGATTGCTACCAGCCAGCATCGGGATTTCGCTGTACTGCAGACCGTCCATTTCCAGACGGAAATCCGGGCCTGCGGTGCCCTGTGCGCTGCGGGAGCTGGCGTAGAGCGTTGCGCCGCTCTGGCTGCCGTTACGCATCGCAATCATCGGTTTGATAAAGGCGATCTCCTGCGGCGTGGCAACGATATAGGCCGCATCCACTTTACCGCCACCGCTAATCTGCGCGTCGGTTGGCGGCGCAGGGATCGTCAGGCCGCCAATCGTCACGCCCTGCTGCTGTGGCAGGCTCGCGGTGACCGGGCTACCGTTAAGCGCGATACCCGCCCCGCCGTTGACGCCTGCGCGCAGTTCAGAGACGGAACCGAATTTCTGCTGCAGCACCACGCCGCCGCCCAGCTTCTGCCACTCATCGGCAAAGGCATTGGCCACGCGATCGCCCAGCGTGCTGCGTGGGATGAGCAGCAGCGGAGCCTGCTTACCCTGCTCATGAATATGACGCGCCGCATCGCGGGCTTCATCTTCTGGAGAGAGTGCGAAGTAGCAGATATTGGCCCGGTTCTGAACCTGCTCTGGCTGGTTGAGCGCCAGCACGTTCAGCGTGGTATTGCTCTTCATCAGCTCTTCCACGTTGTTCTTCAGCAGCGGACCGACAACGATGCTCGCCCCGTCCTGCTGTACCTGCGCCAGCACCTGGTCAAGCGGCTGCGAGCTGGTGTCGTAGATTTTCAATTCAGCGCCCGGGTTGGCGCTGGTGGTTGCCACGGCCTGCGGCTGCGTGGCAGGTTGAGCCGCGGGTTGTGCAGGCTGCTGTTGAGGCTGTTCTGCTGTTGTGGCAGGAGCTGGCGCCGTTTGCGTCTCGGCCGGAGCCTGGGCCGCAGGTGCTGCTGTAGCCGGTGCAGCTTCAGCTGGAGGCGTCGTCGGGGCCGTCACAGGGTTTTGCATCGTGCCCTGCGCTGGCGTTTGCGCCGTGGTCAGGTCGCTGGTCTCTGCGGCGGATGGGCTGACAACATCATTATTCACATTAGCCGCCTGGGCTGCCTGTGCGGGAACGGCGCTGCCGGCTACCGACGTCGTGCCGTTTTTCGCCGCTTCAAAACCCTGCTGAATGGTACGTCCAAACACCGCCGCCTGGCCGTTGAGCGGCAGAAGCAGGGCGATTTTGCTGGTGGAAGCTGGCTTAAAGTTCTGCACGTTCACCAGCTGGGTTGGCAGCATTTTCGCGCCCGGGTTTTGCGGGTAGCGCGTCTGCCAGTCCGTAATGCCGGCTTTCAACATTTTTGGATCGCTGCGGTTGTTAAACCACATCTGCTGCAGATCCAGCCAGCCCTGCAGGACGTTTTCATCGGCGTTGATGACCAGCGCCTGCGCCTGTTCCTGCGTCATCGACGCCAGCGCTTGCCAGGTGGCATCAATATTTTTCTGCTTATCAGCACCGCCAAGCAGCGGCTCTTGCGCGACGAGCGCGCGGAGCAGCGTCAGGGAAGGGCGTCCCTGCTCAGCGGTAATACCCGCCTGCCAGAAGCGCGCCTGCTGGTTTTTATCCAGCGCGCTTACGTCGATATCACCGAGGATCTTCTTCGCGGCGGCGTAATCTTTCAGCGCGACTTTCAGCTCGGCAGAGAGCAGGCTCTGCTCGCGACGCTGTGCGTCGTTAAGATCTTTTGGCAACTGGTTAAACAGTTCGGCTGCCCGCTGGGTTTTACCCTCTTTCAGCAGTGCACGAATGGCGAGTAATTGCCAGTTGGTCTTGGTATCATTTGAACTCTGCGACATTTGTTGCAGATAAAAGCCAGAATCAGCCTGAGCAGAACCCTGGAGATGGGCGGTGCTCTGGTCAGGTGCCTGGGTGCCACAGCCTGCAAAGATCAGGGCTGCCAGCAGAAGCGGCACGCTGCGCGTGGCTTTTTTTCGAAGAAACGTTAACGGTACCATACTGTATCCAGTGATTTTTTTTACGCAATGCTCAATATTAAATCGGCAATACGGACGAAACAATGAAACAACACGAAACGGCAGATAATTCTCAAGGCCAGCTTTATATTGTACCTACTCCTATCGGGAATTTGTCTGATATTACCCAACGTGCGCTCACCGTACTGCAAGCTGTTGATTTAATTGCTGCTGAAGATACCCGCCACACCGGCCTGCTGCTGCAACATTTCGCGATTAACGCCCGTTTGTTTGCGCTGCACGATCACAATGAGCAACAAAAAGCCGAAACGCTGGTGGCGAAGCTGAAAGAGGGGCAGAACATTGCTCTGGTCTCCGATGCCGGTACGCCGCTGATCAACGATCCGGGCTATCACCTGGTGCGTACCTGTCGCGAAGCCGGTATTCGCGTTGTGCCCCTGCCGGGACCGTGCGCCGCGATTGCTGCGTTAAGCGCCGCAGGTCTGCCGTCTGACCGTTTCTGCTATGAAGGCTTTCTGCCTGCTAAATCCAAAGGCCGCCGCGACGTCTTAAAAGAGCTGGAAGCGGAACCGCGCACCCTGATTTTCTACGAATCCACGCACCGCCTGCTGGAGAGCCTGGAAGATATGGTGACCGTCTGGGGGGAAGGCCGCTACGTGGTGCTGGCGCGCGAGCTGACCAAAACCTGGGAAACCATCCACGGCGCGCCGGTGGGCGAGCTGCTGGCGTGGGTGAAGGAAGACGAAAACCGCCGCAAGGGTGAAATGGTGCTGATCGTCGAAGGGCACAAGGCGGAAGAAGACGCCCTTCCTGCCGACGCGCTGCGTACGCTGTCGCTGCTGCAGGCAGAACTGCCGCTGAAGAAAGCCGCTGCGCTGGCGGCAGAAATTCACGGCGTGAAGAAAAATGCGTTGTATAAGTATGCGCTGGAGCAGCAGGGGGAGTAAGGCATCCCCTGCCGGTTTTTGCCGGGTGGCGGCTACGCCTTATCTGGCCTACGGATCGTTATGTGTCTTTTAGCTAGCAGGTATCGCCTCAACCTGGAAGGCTTGCGGCGTGTCCGACGGGTTACCTAAATGCGGGATAGATGTGGGACGGAAAATCACGTCACTGGTGCCGGGTTAAACACCGCCAGCTGATTATGCAATCCCCATTGGTCCGAGAAGGTTTTCTTTCGCCCGCTGGCGACATCCAGAATGAAGTGGAACAGCTTCCAGCCCACGTCCTCAATGCTCTCTTCTCCGGTGGCGATGGTGCCCGCGTTAATATCCATTAAGTCATACCAGCGGTTTGCCAGCTCGGTGCGGGTCGCCATCTTGATCACCGGCACCGCCATCAGGCCGTACGGCGTGCCGCGCCCGGTGGTAAAGACCTGTACCGTAATGCCGGATGCCACCTGCTGCGTGCCGCACACAAAATCGCTGGCTGGCGTTGCGGCGTAGATAAGGCCGCGTTTCGTCGGGCGCTGGCCCGGAGAGAGCACTTCTGAAATGGCGCTCTGCCCGGATTTGGCAATAGAACCGAGGGCTTTTTCCACCACGTTTGCCAGGCCGCCTTTCTTGTTGCCCGGAGACGGGTTGGCGCTGCGGTCGGTTTTGCCCATATCGAGATAGTTATCGTACCAGGCCATCTCCTCAAGCAGTCGCTTGCCGACCTCTTTATTAACGGCGCGCGGCGTCAGCAGATGGATGGCGTCACGCACTTCAGTCACCTCGGAGAACATCACCGTGGCGCCGCAGCGAACAAGCAGATCGGACGCATAGCCCACCGCAGGGTTGGCCGTCACGCCGGAGAAGGCATCGCTGCCGCCGCACTGGGTTCCGACCACCAGCTCCGACGCCGGGCACGTTTCGCGCTGGCGGCGGTTGAGCTTGTCCAGATGGCGTTCTGCTACCTGCAAAATATCGTCGACCATTGAGCGGAAACCGACGTGGCGTTCGTCCTGCAGGCGCACGATGCTGGCCTCGTCTGCCGGAATGGCTTTGACATCTTCCGTGCCTTGCAGCAGGCGCTCGGGCTGCAATTTTTCACAGCCGAGGCCAATGACCATCACCTCGCCGCCAAAGTTGGGGTTCAGGGCGATATTGTGGATGGTCCGGATAGGCACCACGGCAGCGGGCGCGTTAATCGCCACGCCGCAGCCGTAGAGGTGGTTCAGGCCCACCACGCCGTCGACGTTCGGGTATTTTGGCAGCAGATCGCGTTCGATGATTTTCACCACGTAATCCACGACGCCCGCCACGCAGTGCACGCTGGTGGTAATGCCGAGCAGAATTTTGGTGCCGACGCTGCCGTCCGCATTGCGATACCCTTCAAAGGTATAGCCTTCCAGCGGGGGAAGCGGTTCCGGCACGCGGGTTGCTAGCGGAAGCGTGTTCAGCGGCGGCGCTTCTGGCAGCGCCACCAGCGACTCCTCCACCCAGCTTCCCTGCGGAATAGGACGGACGGCATAGCCGATGACTTCACCGTAACGCACAATTTCGCTTTCAGCAGGGATATCCACCAGGGCGACTTTATGTCCCTGCGGAACATGCTCAGTCAGTTCCAGCCCGTCCGGGAAGCGGGTTCCTGCTTTTAAGCCATTGTCGTTGACGATAATCGCCACGTTATCGGCGTCGTGCACTTTTATATAAAACGCCGTCGGCGGTGCCTGTCGAATTTCAATGTCGGCCATTGGTCAGTATTCTCCAGCAAAATTCTGATAATAGGTTCAGCCATTTTTCTGATGGTAGAAATAAATACGCGGCTTTCAGAAATAAAGCATGTCAGCAGATTCAATATCAAAATGTGATCCCGATCGCTCGCGAGCCCGTAATCCTTGATTCTGTGCATTAGCGCCCAGTGCTTTGTGCATATGCAAAAATTTTTATCAAAAAATAGCGTAATACCTGAGCATTAAAACAATGTGCGGTCGTGGATTGCATCTTATACTGAATGACGATTTTATTACGCCAGAATATGTCCGAATAATAAATATCATGCTGGCGCGGTGTCTGAATAAATAAAATGATGCTGAAAAAGGCTGCGGAATTAAAAAGGTAAATACGATGAATAACGCTATCTTCCCGAATAAGTTTAAAGCGGCCCTCGCGGCGCACCAGATTCAGATTGGCTGCTGGTCCGCGCTGGCAAACCCTATCAGCACCGAAGTGCTGGGCCTGGCCGGTTTCGACTGGCTGGTGCTGGACGGCGAACATGCGCCAAACGATATCAGCACGTTTATTCCGCAACTGATGGCGCTGAAAGGCAGCAACAGTGCCCCGGTGGTGCGTGTCCCCACCAACGAACCGGTGATTATTAAGCGTCTGCTGGATATCGGCTTCTACAACTTCCTGATCCCGTTTGTGGAGACGGAAGAGCAAGCGGCGCTGGCCGTGGCGTCAACGCGCTATCCTCCCGAAGGGATCCGCGGCGTTTCCGTTTCGCACCGCGCCAATATGTTTGGCACCGTCCCGGACTATTTCGCGCAGTCCAACAGCAACATCACCATTCTGGTTCAGATCGAGAGCCAGCAGGGCGTCGATAACGTCGACGCGATTGCCGCCACAAGCGGCGTGGACGGGATCTTCGTCGGCCCAAGCGATCTGGCTGCGGCCTTTGGCCATCTGGGTAACGCCAGCCACCCTGACGTGCAGCGCGCGATCCAGCACATCTTTGCCCGCGCCAAAGCACACGGCAAGCCGTGCGGCATTCTGGCGCCGGTTGAGGCTGACGCCCGCCGCTACCTGGAGTGGGGAGCCACGTTTGTTGCCGTCGGCAGCGACCTCGGCGTTTTCCGCTCGGCTACGCAGAAATTAGCGGACGCTTTTAAAAAATAACCATCATTGAGGAAACAGATTATGACGCTGAAAGTGGGTTTTATTGGCCTGGGGATCATGGGTAAACCAATGAGTAAGAACCTCATCAAAGCAGGTTACTCGCTGGTGGTCTCCGATCATAATCCACAGGCCGTGGCTGAGGTGATAGCGGCTGGCGCAGAAGCAGCCACCACCGCGAAAGCCATTGCCGAGCAGTGCGATGTCATCATCACCATGCTGCCAAACTCCCCGCACGTCAAAGAAGTCGCGCTGGGTGGAAACGGCATTATCGACGGCGCGAAACCGGGCCTGGTGCTGATCGATATGAGCTCTATCGCACCGCTCGCGAGCCGTGAAATCAGCGAGGCGTTGAAAGCGAAGGGCGTCGATATGCTGGATGCACCGGTCAGCGGCGGCGAGCCGAAAGCCATCGACGGCACGCTGTCGGTCATGGTCGGCGGCGATAAAGCTATTTTCGATAAATTTTACGACCTGATGAAAGCGATGGCGGGCTCCGTGGTACACACCGGGGAGATCGGGGCGGGTAACGTGACCAAGCTGGCAAACCAGGTGATTGTGGCACTCAACATTGCCGCCATGTCTGAAGCGCTGACGCTGGCAACCAAAGCGGGCGTCAATCCGGACCTGGTCTACCAGGCTATTCGCGGCGGTCTGGCAGGCAGTACGGTGCTGGATGCCAAAGCGCCCATGGTCATGGATCGCAATTTCAAACCCGGTTTCCGCATCGACCTGCATATTAAAGATCTGGCGAACGCGCTGGACACTTCCCACGGCGTGGGCGCACAGCTGCCGCTGACCGCGGCGGTCATGGAGATGATGCAGGCGCTGCGTGCCGATGGCCTGGGCACGGCCGATCACAGCGCAATTGCATGCTACTACGAAAAACTGGCGAAGGTGGAAGTGGCGCGTTAATCACGGCTTACCCACAGCCGAGGGTGACAGCGGCGCGCAAACCCTCTATACTGCGCGCCGAAGCTGACCAGACAGTCGCCGCTTCGTCGTCGTCCCTTTCGGGGGAGACGGGCGGAGGGGAGGAAAGTCCGGGCTCCATAGGGCAGGGTGCCAGGTAACGCCTGGGGGGGAAACCCACGACCAGTGCAACAGAGAGCAAACCGCCGATGGCCCGCGCAAGCGGGATCAGGTAAGGGTGAAAGGGTGCGGTAAGAGCGCACCGCGCGGCTGGTAACAGTCCGTGGCACGGTAAACTCCACCCGGAGCAAGGCCAAATAGGGGTTCACATGGTACGGCCCGTACTGAACCCGGGTAGGCTGCTTGAGCCAGTGAGCGATTGCTGGCCTAGATGAATGACTGTCCACGACAGAACCCGGCTTATCGGTCAGCTTCAACTTCTTCTAAAACAATACGTTGGTGTGTCTCAGGCTTTCCCTGGTGAAAATGTGACACAGACTGTGATACAAACGAGGCACACCAGCGGCTGTTCCATCCCGACTATCCTGAAACCTTGCAACCGCGACAGCCTTCATTTCCGTCTGCCTTCAGTTTATATGTATGTCTCTGGATTGCGATTCATATTTATTTACTGACAATATTGGCTCTACAGACCACCCTGGCTCACTACAATGTATGAGAAAAATAAATAAAACGTTAATGAATACAGTTTGTCCCTAATTAATTTCTGAAAATGAAGGGGGGCTATTGCTATAGAATGATAAGAACGCTTAACTCAATGCCTAATTTTCTCATCGGTATTCGGTTGAGCATGGACAGAAAAAACAAACTAAAAAAACTAATCCAATATCATAAAAATATACTTAAAAATCACCGATATCAGCCTGGTTTAGCTGGTGCAGATCTGAGGTTTATGGATCTCAGGGGGCTCTATTTACGCAATATTAATTTATCGGGATGCGATATTTCGTTTTGTGATCTTCGAGGAGCCGATTTCTCCTGTGCCAATCTTGCAGGCGCTAATCTTAGCTACTGTAAAACGGAAGGTACAATTTTTAGTCACGCTGATTGTACTTGCGTGGATTTTACTGGAAGTGATATCCATGATGTCAGGTTATTGACGGAACATGAACAAAATGAAAGTGATACGCCACTATCCCGACCACTCATCTCCATCTATATGCCAACCTGGAACCGCCAGGCATTGACGATCAGAGCCATACAATCGGTACTGAATCAAGACTATGTGAACTGGGAACTCATTATCATTGACGATTTCTCATCGTCATTTGACCAACTCTTGACGTATATCTCCGAACTGAATGACCCACGCATTTCCTATATCCGCAATGAATTTAACTCTGGCGCTTGTGCAGTCCGAAATCAGGCTATACGAATGGCCCGTGGTGACCTTATTACGGGTCTGGATGATGATGATGAATGGCTGCCGACACGCCTGTCCTCTTTTCTTACCTGGCAACATAAACTTCAGTTGCACAGTTTTTTGTACGCAAATGATTATCTCTGTGACGGTACCGGATATCATCATCCTGATGAATTACAGGTGTATCCGAAACCAGCTTATAAAAAAAGCCTGTTTGATAAACGGAATATTATAGGTAACCAAATGCTGACCTTAGGAAGTTGCGATTAAGTGGTCCGCAGCTCCCGATATGACGCCCCAAACCGTCCTTTATCGACGTCCTGTGGCTCAATTTTCCAATTTTCAGCCCAAAATCGTCTCTTCGTGGCTGATTTTGGCCCT